>NZ_JAMYRK010000015.1:0-112283 GCF_040321335.1 Mesorhizobium sp. M0437 | reverse complement strand
CGTTCCGGTCCTTCGGATGCGGTCCGCCTCCCACGGCGGGCCTTTCCGGTCGCGACTCGCCGCCCACCCCGCTTCCGGGGAAAGGCGCGGCGATTGGCGAGCGGAGGATGAAACGATGCATGCAAACAGCAAGCGTGCCGCCAGCGGAGAGGCTGGCGCAGGCAAGGGCGGGCGCCCCGGCGCCAGCCCTTATCAGGAGATCACCGACCGCATCATTGCCGAACTGGAGCGCGGCACCGTGCCATGGGTCAAGCCATGGGGCAGCGCAAAGGCAGGCCTTGGCCTGCCGAGGAATGCGTCCACTGGGCGCCAGCCACCGCTCCTGCAGCAAAAGAACAGCAGCTGTCGCAGCATGGCTGAACAAGGGGCATCTTGTCGGCGTCGAGGAGCTCCGTGCTCGCCTTACGCAGGCGCATGCTCTGACATGATGTCCGGGAGACTGATGCCGGGCATTCCATCAACAACACCCAACAGCCATCCTGATCCGAAGCGCATCTAAGCACGTCCATTTCAGGCGGTAGTCGAGGCCGCATTGACCAGGGGTACCTTCTTGGTCCGCTGGAGGAAGGCGGCCGCCCGTAGACAAAGGCTTCTTTAAGTGTCGCCCGTGCAGGGACGACCGTAAAAAAGGGCGCACGAGGCGCCCTTCATTTCCGATCGGCTATCAGCAGCCGCCTTCACCTTTCGTTGTTAGAAGCGGTAGGTGACACCTGCGCCTATCAACCAGGGATCGAGCTCCGCCTTTCCCGTCAGCTTCGCGCCGTCGACCGTGACGTCGAAGTCTGGCTTGAGAAAAAGCTTCTTCACGTCGAAGTTGACGCCCCAGTGCTGATCCACCATGTAGTCGAATCCGACCTGCAGCGCGGTGCCGAACGTATTCTTAACCTTGAGAGCATCGGCACGGCCGGCACCCTGGTTATAGAAGATCGTGTAGTTCACGCCGGCGCCTACATAGGGCTTGAACGCGCCGAAATCGGTAAAATGATACTGCAATGTGAGCGTAGGCGGCAGCAGCCAAACCTTGCCGATATTGCCCAGCCCGCCGATCGTACCTTGGCCCCCGATGTTTGCATAGGTGGTGCCGAGTATGAGCTCGGCGGCGATGTTGTCCGTGAAGAAATAGGAGATGTCGAGTTCCGGCGTCACGGTGTTCGAATAGGAAAGATCGGAGGCGGGCACTGCATTGACGTAGCCCGAATCCTCAGTGACGACCCCCAACGCACGCAGGCGGATCTGCCAAGGGCTTGGCGCTTCCGTGACCGAGGCTCCCGCCTGCGGGACGCTCGCCGCTTGCGCAAGGTCCGCCGCGACGGCCTGCTGTCCCATCACGATGAGGACAACGGCCGCTGCCACTCCCCGCGCAGCGCGCATTTGGTTTCTCGCCATGATATTCTCTCCTTACTCTTCAGAAATGTGGACTGAATTACGAAAAATCTTGCTCGAATTGCTTGATATCGGCGGAGCGCTCATGCCCAGTTTGCTTCGCGGCTGCGACCGCATGTTCGGCGCGCATGATCATGGGATGATTTCTCCTCTTTCCGTGCCGCAGCGCGTTTTGCGGACTGCGCTGCAGGTGTCGTGCCAAATGAGAAGATCGTTTCAGAACAATGCGATCACCCTGATGGCGCTGTGTCTCATGTCCGACATCGTCGAAGATCCGACAACGAACGCAGCCGTGACCGCCTGATAGAACCTCCTGTGCCACTCGGTGGGCACTGCGGAATAAGCAGTGAAGCTCACCGCGAAACTGGCCGATCGACATCGGCGACGGGGCGATCGACGACCACTACGTCGCCAGTGTCGGGCGCGGCACAGCCTGAGGACTCCGCGGCGGCGATAATCAAATAACTTCGTTTACGACGGCTCCCATTCCTGGCCGACCGGTGGGCGCGCAAAAGACTGCTTTGCGGCCTCATCCCTCCGCCTGGATTGAGTCGCAGGGACCGAATGGCGTCGTGCTTTGGACCGGCAGAGTGGTGAATTGCTTCCCCATGAGAGAGGCCTCGCGGCGGACATGAGATTGCGTCACTCTTCATGATCGCGGCCTCCGAGGATGTCGGGATCGAGCCAGTGCAACGGCACGATAGGGCGAAGGATCTGGCAGCTCTTGCAACTGCCGACCTCGATGGACAAGGCATATCGCGATCTGTCCGGCAGAGACACAGGGTTCTGCACTGTCCGTTCATGAAGACTGTGCTGGTCCCCATAAGAGAAGTATTCTGGTGCAGAAGGTGCCCGATTAGCTATTCGGAAAAAGGCGACATCGACGTGCAAATCGGGCGCCGCCGTGAGGCCTCCCCCTCAATGTCGGATTTCGGACAGGATCGTAAATCCGCTAACCCATTGTTTAATAAAATTTCCTTCTCTGGCACGGCCCATGCATGGGACTCTGCGAACGCATCAGCGAGACGTCGTCCATGATCATGCGCACCGAAAATGCCGTCGCCGCAGTGAAAACCGCGCTCTCGCCTGCCATCAAGCCGCCGAAAGGCCGGCGCGTCTTGGTCGAGGCGGGCGATTGCGCCGGCTTCAAACACCTTAATGGGCCTGGAAAGCTCCTCGCGTGACGGCGACGCGGGCATCCAGACGGGCGGAAAGGACATACGTCGTTGCCCCACGTCGCCGGCATGACCCGTCGATTGTCACCGCGCTGGAATGCTCGGGTCTACATTCGACGACCCGAACGCGCTGGACAAATTCTCGCAAACCCGGTCGGGACCGGGGCTCGAAACGTCCGCGAGGGGACCTAATGGCTATGGCCGATATTCGCCGCGAACAAGCCGCCTAGTGGGAAGACTCTATAGGAGGAAGCAGTGGAGTTATCTTGCGTTGGGGTCGGTGCTGGGCCGTCTAATTTGAGTCTTGCGTGTCAGATACACGAGCAAATTGGGCAAGGGGCGCTGTTCTTGGATCGGCAAGTCGACTTCCGTTGGCATCCAGGCATCGCTTTCGATTCCTCAGAGCTCCAGGTCAGCCACTTCAAGGATCTGGTCACACTGGTGAATCCGCGATCAGCCTACACTTTCGTAAACTTCCTGCACGAGAACGGGCGTTTGTACCACTTCCTGAACGCACAGTTCGAGGCTGTGTTCAGAGCTGAGTTTGAGCAGTACCTGAACTGGGCCTTCCACAGGAACCCACTTGTCCATGGCGGCGAGACCGTGCACGAAATCCGCTTTGACGGCTCGTTTCGGGTGCGGACCGATAACGCGGTTCTCGGCGCCAGAAACGTCGTGGTCGGCATTGGCAAGCAGGCGCAAATTCCGCCTCAGTTTCAGGGCTGGACTGGACGCAACCTGTTCCACTCATCTGTTTTACTGCACATCCATCCTGAGGTGCGGAGAAAACATGTCTGCGTGGTTGGCGGAGGCCAGTCGGGAGCCGAGGTGATGTTGCACCTTGTCGGCCTGCCGAAAGAACGGCGGCCTGCCTCGATCACTTGGGTCTCGCAGCGTGAGAACTACCTGCCTCTCGACGACAGCCCGTTCACAAACGAGTTGTTCATGCCCTGCTTTTCGGATCGTTTCGCGGCGATGAGCGAGTCGCAGCGTAAGCTGCTCCTTCGGCGTTTCGTGCTTGCCTCGGACGGCATTTCGGAAAGCACGTTGCGCGCGATCTATCAGGCGCTGTACCGCCACGCATTTTTCGAGCCAAACCGATCCGACATCACACTGCGGCCGGGCTGCACCGTCTCGCACTGCATCAACGCCGGCGCGGGTCACAGGCTGACCCTGCAGCACGGCATGGTCGAGGTCGAAGAAGTCACGGCTGACATCGTCATCCTGGCCACCGGTTACGAGAACGCGGTGCCAGACTTCTTGGAACCCATCGCGCACCGGCTGGAGCAGATCGACAATGAATTAGCTATTCGCGAGGATTTTTCGGTGAGCTGGGACGGACCGCGTGACAGACGCATCTTCGTACAAAACGCGAGCCTCGGGCAGCGCGGCCTGGCCGATCCGAACCTAAGCCTGCTGGCCTGGCGCGCGCGCCGCATCCTCGATAGCCTTCTTGGGCGCGCGCCATGCGCGAACCCCGAGCATCCTGGCTTCATCAGCCATACCTCGATCGAGAGCTGGCCCGCCCCCGCAGCCGAAGAAATGGGCAGCGGGATATGACTCGTACACTTTTGATCATCGGCGGTGGCATCCTAGGAATGATGTCCGCCTCCGCTGCGGCGAAGGCCGGAGGCTTCTCCGATATCACCGTGACCGAACAAGCCCTTGGACCAAGCGGCGCATCGCATTATTCTGGGGGCGTGCATTTCCCCTACGGTTGTCAAGACCATACCAGGGCGCTCACTCGAAAGAGCGCCGTGGTCTTGGCGGCCATGGCTGGGTCGGCGGTCAGCGGATGGTGCCGGCCTTTAGCGATGCGTGTCGTGGCTGGATCGGGTGAAGCGATTGATCCGGCCCAGTTTACGGAACCCCTGGACCCGGCTGAGCCTGACATAGGCAGTCTCGCGCCGAGCTTCTGCGGACAATATCCGCCGGAGCGGAACGCACTTAGCATCGCCGTCCCACATGACGTGAGTCCGTCTCCGTGGACCCGCAACTTGACCAGCGCCCGACTGCCCTAATTGGGATGTCCGACCAACCAGTCTTTCCAACAGGAGGCTTTTCGCATGTTGACTGATGCACAAAGAGAAAAGTGGCAGAAAGACGGATACGTCAGGCTCGAAAGGTTCTTCGCTCCAGCGGCTCAGGAAGATATCTCTATTTTTGTCGAAGATATGTCACGCTGGGATGTCAGCGATGATAAATGGCTCATGTGGTTCGAGAAGACGACGGACAATCGAAAGATCACCTCCAAGATCGAGAATTTTCTCGACTTCCATGATCCATTGCGTCGTTTGCTCTTAGAAGATCAGCGCATAAAGTCAGCGGTCGAGGATTTGCTTGGCGAAGATTCGCGCAGGCTCAAGGAGTTGCTGATTTTCCACTACCCCGACAGCGGCGGCTATCTCCCGCATCAGGACATTTATCACATCCCACACAAACTCCCCGACCGGATGGTCCATGCGGTGGTTGCCATAGGCATCGACGACTCCGACCCGGAAAACGGCGGGCTTTTCTTCAGCCCCGGCAACCACAAGAAGGGGGTGTTTCCCATGGATGCCGGTGGGGTGATCGATCCTCAAGTCGCCGAAATGTTCTCCTGGGAACCCGTAGTATGGAAGGCTGGCGACATCGTCATCTTCGACGATTACGCACCGCACTACTCACGACCGAACAAAAGCAATCGTTCGCGGCGGACACTCTACTTGGTGTTCCAGCGTGCTTCAACCGGTGGACCGACCCGCGCTGAATATAACGTGCTTAAGCGCGCCGTTAACCCGCCCGAGGGCAAAGTGGCCGATCTCGACAAACTCAAGCCCCCAAATGGCATTTTCTATCGCGATTGAGCTCACGCAGCCAGGCGGAGGCATGCACACGAAACTGATCGACCGCTCAAAAATGCGCGGAGAGTATCGCGTTCTGATTTGCGGGCTCGCGGAGCATCGACCGCAGCCCGTTAAGACGCTTCGGCACGTGGATTGTGAAGGTGGTCGCAGGGCGGTCTTCTATGACGCCTACAGCCCGACTGGCGCCCCCCTCGTCGCCCGCCTAGCGGCCCAGAGCTGCATTATCCTGGCCGGGGCCGCCAACGGGTCGGGCCGTTTCTCTCCACGAATTGCACGGGAGGCTGTTGCGTTGGCAGCCGAAGATCCCACGGCTTCAACAGCTTAGGTTCGTTGTCATGCGCAAATACACGTTTTCTCGAACGGAGCTGTCGCGGGCGTTCGGTATCGACATGGCCACGCTTGGAACGGGAAGCGCTCGCACTGGGTTTTCATTCGGAAAGGTTGGACCCGGCATCACATCCGAGCCCCATCGGCACGACGAAATCGAGGCCTTCGTGATCCTGTCAGGATCGGGCAAGGTCAGGACCGACCTTGGGGAAATCTCGGTCGAGGCGGGCGATGTCGTTCTGTTCCACCCTTTTGAAGCGCATGTGCTGCGCAACGACGGAAACGAAGACCTAGATTTCGTCGATGTCTACTGGCGAGACGGCGAGGCCGCCCTTGATGCCGCTGCAAAGACCACGGCTCCCCGCGGGCCGACCTTCGTCTTCTCCACGCCACCGACGCCAAATGGCGATCTGCATCTGGGGCATCTTTCTGGCCCCTATTTGGGCGCCGACGTCTACACGCGTTTCCTGCGCATGAAAGGGGTCGAAGCCTATCATCTGACAGGAAGCGACGATTACCAGAGCTACGTCACGATACGCGCCGATGCCGATCAATCGACGCCTGCAAACGTGGCGCGCTACTACGCCGACGAGATTTGCGCCACGCTTGCACTTCTCGATTGTGACGTCCACAGCTTCCAACCCACAATGGACGATGACGGTTACGGCGAGTTTCAAGCCGCGTGTTTCCGCAGTCTTCTGAGCAGCACGGCGGTAGATCTGCGCCAGAGCCCTGCGCTTTTCGATGCTGTGACAGGCCACTATCTTTACGAACCGGATGTTAGCGGCCTCTGCCCCGATTGCGGCGGCTCCGCCGGTGGCAACATCTGCGAGGAATGCGGCGCCCCAAACCTTTGCCACGACTTGGGTGCAGCCCGGTCACGGCAGTCTGCCGAGGCGCCGCTGGTCGGCTCCGTCCGCCGCCCGGAACTTGCCTTGGACCGATGCTACGACAATATCGACCGGCATCTAAGGGCGTCGGGCGTCCCGCTACGGATCTTGGATCTCTTCGCGCGCCTACGCCGACGCGGCAACTTTTCAGTGCCCATTACCCACCCCTCGGACTGGGGCCTGCCGGCCGAAGGGTTCCCGGGGCAAGTGATCTGGGTCTGGCCGGAAATGGCCTTCGGTTTTCTTTACAACATCCAGGCGCTCGGCCGCTTGCTGGGTCGCGACTGGAAGGCGGAGATGCCCGGCAACGACTGGCAGATTGTCCATTTCTTCGGCTTCGACAATTCGTTCTACCACGCGCTACTCTACCCCGCTCTTTACGCCGAGGTCTTCTCCCACTGGACGCCACGCATCCGCTATCACGTCAACGAGTTCTACCTGCTCGACGGCAAGAAGTTCTCAACCAGCTGCCGCCATGCGGTCTGGGGCAAGGAGGTTCTGAGCCCAAAGACAGTCGACGTCGTGCGCCTCCATTTGGGCCTGACACGCCCCGAAAGTGAGCGGACGGATTTCACGCTGGACGCGCTGCGCCGCACCGAGAACGAGGTGTTCCAAGGGATTTGGCTGAACTGGCTTGATGCGTTGAACCAGGAAATCAAGCAGGATTTTGGCAGCCGTGTACCCGATGCAGGCGACTGGAGCCCGGCCGACCGCGCCTTCTTTGCTCGGATAGAGATCTATCGCGCGGCGATGGAACGCGCCTATTCGGACGAAGGCTTCTCGCTCCGGCGCGCGGCCGCTCAGGTCTGCGATTTCGTGCGCGATTGCGTGATCTACCGTCGGGCGCAAGACTATGCGGCGGCGCGACGTTTCTATCCCGCCCGCAATCGGACTTCGCTAGCCCTTCAGACGACGGCCGCTGCGATCCTGGCACCGACACTCGCTCCGCTGCTGCCCCGATTCGCCAGAACGCTGGCGCGAGGCATCGATGGCGTCTCAACCGAAACATGGCCCCGGTCCGTCCAGCGCCTTGCGCCCGGGACACGCTTTGATCTCGGACCCGTGTTGGTGTTCTACGCCAAATCCGGCAATCCTCATCTCGATGAGGAGGAATGAGCCCAAAGGTGCACCAGTGAGCTATCCCAATCTCGACCAGATCTGCGCGGCAATCAAAGCCGATGATGCCAAATATCTTTACTCGCTGTCACTGGCGACCGAAGCCGCTATCAGATCGTAGAGACCAGATTGGCGGACCTGAACCGACGCATCGTCGACACCCTGGCCCGCCTTCGAGGACCGCTCGGCCGATCGCTTCCCAGCCCTTGCTGTTTCGTGCCGCAAATGCCGTGTGGGCTCGACTGCGCTGACCAACCTCTTCGGCATCGCGGGATTTCCGTCCTCCAGCCGGTCAAGACTGTCATGCGGTTCGAGGCGCTTGGTCAACCTGGCGCGCCCTGGATCGTGCGCCGATCACCGGAAATGTCGAATGCGAATGCCTGGCTGATGGTATCTTCGATTCTGTCCGAGCCTGTACTGGCGCGGCAGTCGGCCGAAGAACAACTGAGCTACTGACAATCGGAAGGTAGCAGGTTCAAAATTCTGCCCCAGAAACCGGATATTGCGCACAACCAGCGTTCACGATCGCGATGGTGCACTAGCTTCCAACCAGACCCGCGCAAAGACAGCCCGTCGCCTGAAGATAGTCGGCGAGGGCCGCCAAATCCCTCGCAAGCGTATCCTCCGTCACATGCACGCCGTCTTCGCCGACAATGCAGACGCTTGTCTCGTCGAGAGATAAGTCCAACCAGGGTGCTCCTTCAGGATTGCGTGTTTGCTCGGGTACGGAGCCGCCCCTCAGTTCCCAATCGAGGAGCGATCCTACAATTCACATATTTGGAGATCGCTCGCTAGGTTACCCGGTCTGTGAACCCTGCAAGCCGAAAATTCAGATGCCGCCCATGCAGAGATATTTCATTTCGAGGTAGTCCTCGAGGCCATGGCGGGATCCCTCCCGCCCGATGCCGGACTGTTTTATGCCACCGAACGGCGCCGCTTCTGAAGACATCCGGCCGGTATTTACCCCGACCATTCCATATTCCAAGGCCTCGGCCACACGCCAGACACGCTTCAGGTTGGAGGCATAGAAGTAGGCCGCGAGGCCGTAGATCGTGTCGTTGGCCTCACGCACGACCTGATCCGCATCTTTGAAGCGAATAATCGGTGCCAGCGGCCCGAATGTCTCTTCTTGCGCGACGGTCATCTCGCTGGAGACGCCGGTCAGGACTGTCGGTTGGAAAAACGTGCCATTCGTGCCGATGCGTTTGCCCCCGCATCGAATTGCGCCGCCTTTGGCGACGGCATCGGCAATATGGGATTCGATCTTGGCCAAAGCGTGCTTGTCGATGAGCGGTCCGATGTCCACTCCGGGAGCGAAACCGTCACCAACTTGAAGTTGGCGAGCCCGTTGCACGAATTTCTCGACGAACTCGTCGTGAACGCCCGACTGGACGTAAAGGCGGTTCGCCGAAACGCAGGTCTGGCCGGCATTGCGGAACTTCGCCTGGATCGCACCGTCAACCGCGGCATCGATATCGGCATCATCGAAGACGATGAAAGGTGCATTGCCGCCGAGCTCAAGGCTGACTTTTTTGATCTGGTCCGAGCACTGGCGCATGAGAAGGCGCCCGATCTCAGTCGACCCGGTGAAGCTGATCTTGCGGACCTTGGGATTGGTGCAAAGTTCGCGGCCGACCGCGTCACCTTCGGACGCATAGATCAGGTTGACGACGCCTTCGGGAAAGCCAGCCTGATGGGCGAGGGCGAACATTGCTCCCGCCACGAGCGGCGTCTGTTCAGCGGGCTTGAGGACGATCGTGCAGCCCGCCGCCAAGGCTGGCGAGATTTTGCGCGCCACCATCGAGGCCGGGAAATTCCATGGCGTTATCGTGCCAACAACTCCGATGGGCTGCTTGATTACCAGCATTCGGCGGTCCATCGATGGTGCGGAGATCGTCTCGCCATAGACGCGATTGGCCTCCTCGGCGTACCATTGCAGATACGCCGCAGCATGCGATATCTCCGACTTGGCTTCGGCAAGCGGCTTGCCCATCTCCGCGGTGAGAATCGCGGCGAGATCGTCGGCGTGGTCGATGATCAACTGATGCCATCGCCATAGGACGTCGCTGCGCTCACGTGCGGTCAACCCTGCCCATACAGGCTGAGCGACATAGGCCTTGTCGATCGCAGCGCATGTCTCCTCGACACCCATGTCGGGTAGTTCTGCCAGCACTTCGCAAGTCGACGGGTTGAGGACCTCGAATGTCCGGTCGCTAATCCGCGTGCCAAGTGCCGGCAGGCGATCAATGGGTCCAAACAGGTCGGGGGATCTCAGGTGACGGATCATCGGCAGGAACAGGGGCAATACCGGATTCCTCCTCAACGCAGCAGGTGTATATAGCAGGTGCGGTGTGTACTCCGCGACGTCCGGGTTCCTTATAGGGGCTCGGCCAGACAGCCAGTAGACCACGGTACCCAACTGGAAAGGGAGAATACCTGAATTCGCTAGAAGATGCCTCGCGGTTCTACTAGTCGAACGATTGAACAACGGACATCGGCTTCGCCAGCCCCGCGGAGTGGATGCTGGTGGCCTGCGCCTACAATCTGCGGACCACGAATCGGCGACTCTATCGACTCGAAGACTCGAAGAGAGGCTGGCCTGAGAGGAGCGCACCCCAATAATGACGCCTGAACCGGCAAATGCCTGACAAGGCCCGCGAAAACCGCTCCTCGCGGCTTTAAACAGATCCCGTTTACCGGGCGAGCGCCCGCAAGATGAAAAAGAGGATGGAGAGGAACAGGGTGGCGAAGGCGCGCCAGGTCTTCCCTTCTCCACAAGGGGTGAAGGGAAGACCGGGCGGCGCATGCGCATGGGGATGGAGCTCATGATCAATTCCCCGCCTGTTGCTACGGCAAAAGATAGCCTGTGGTCGAATGGTCGAGCACCAGATAACGCGCGGCGACCGCCTTGACCTCTTCGGTGGTGACCTTGCGGACGCGGTCCGGCCTCTCGAGCACGTCCTTCACATTGCCACCGGTGGTGAGCGTTTTGCCATAAATGTTGGCGATTTGGTCCAGCTCGTCGTGCGCACAAATCACCGAGCGGATATAGCGGTCTTTGGCCTTGTCCAGCTCGTCGCTGGTGACGCCATCCTTGGCGATCCGGGCGACTTCGGCAACGGCCGCCGCTTCGAGATCGACGAGCTTTGCATCGCCGCGCGGCGAGCCGGAGATGGTGAAATTGGTGTCGTCTAGCATGGTGCCCTGGAAGAAGGCGCCGGCCGCCGAGGCTATGCCTTGCTTGACGACAAGCTCCTGATAGAGCCGGCTGCGGTTGCCGCCGCCGAGGATCTCGGCCAGCAGGTCGAGCGCCTCGGCCTCGCCGGGCTCTGCCGTATGATAGGACGGCACCACCCATTGAGTGGAAAAGCTCGGCACCGAAACGCGCGCATCGGTCAGCGTCACTGTGCGCCTGGTGTTCTGCTCCGGCTCGACCGGGCGGTTGCGCGGGGGCAGGTCCGGCCCGCGCACAACCTTGCCATAGGTCTTCTCGGCCAGCGCCTTCACCGTCTCAGGCTCTACGTCGCCGGCCACCACCAGCACGGCATTGTTCGGTCGGTAGTATTTGTTGTAGATGGTGAATGCGTCGGTGCCGTTCAGCTTCTCCATCTCCTGCATCCAGCCGATGACCGGAATGCGGTAGGGCTGGTTCTGCCGCAACGTCGCGTTGACCTCCTCGTCCAGCAGAGCCTGCGGGTTCGTCTCTCTGCGCCAACGGCGCTCCTCCAGGATCACGTCGCGCTCGGTCTTGATATCATCGTCGTTGAGGATGAGGTTGAACATGCGATCGGCCTCGAAGCCCATCATCTCACCCAACGCCGAGGGCGCCACCGTCTCGAGGAAGGTGGTGTAGTCATAGGCGGTGAAGGCGTTATTGTAGCCGCCGATGGCTGAGACGGCTCGGTCGAACTCGCCGGCGGCGTGGTTGGTCGTCGCCTTGAACATCAGACGCTCGAGGAAATGGGCAATGCCGGATTTGCCCGGTGGCTCGTCGGCGCTGCCGATCTTGTACCAGACCATATGAGTGACGATCGGCGCGCGGTGATCGGGGATGACGACCACTTCCATGCCGTTGTCGAGCAGGAAATCCGTCACTTTGCAGTCGTCGGTGGCGGCCGGAGCCGGAGCGGTCGTCACCAGGGCCAGCGCGGTGGCAATGAATGCCTTGCGCAGCCAGGGGGACCGAAGTTTGATCGATGGCTCCGGTTGTGCTGGCTGGTCGAAAGGCAAGGTTCGAGGCAAAGTGATTTGTTCCTCATTTTGATGAAGGCGCTGCGTCCTCGTCTCCCCCCGTGGGAGGATCGGCGGGCAGCGCCGAGCCAGATGAGCAACCGGCTTCATGGTGCTAGGCCTTACTCGAGCCTCGTCTTTGGATGAACCCAGGAGACCTGCAGCGGTATTTCTTGGTGATTTGATCATGGGGGGCGACTTCTCCTTGGTGCGTGACGCGTTTGCGGATGACTAGGCATGAACTGCGCCAGATCAGAAAACCGTTCGAGGCATGCGATAAATCGGGCGCTGCTATGTTGCGTATTCGACATCGTCGGACATCGGACAGGGCCGAACGCGACGCGCGCGCGGCTTGGGACGATATCTCCACGTTCGGAAGACGATTGGGCCCGCTGCCGGGGGAGCGGCATAGGATGCGCTTCGAATAGCCGCTGCACTGAGTGAGTGAGAATTTAGCTGTTGGTCGCCCCAGCGGAAGGCTGTCCTCGACAGGCACGCCAGGGTCGAGGCTGAACGGCAGAGGAGACAGGAGCGTGGCGGGTTCGAGCGCGTGGAGCCTTCGCGCGCGCGAAGACGGATCTCATCAAGGATCTGCAACAGTTAGGGAATATTCGCGAGGCGCTGGAAACGAAGATCGTAGGACATCAGGCGAGAAAGAAGGATGCGTTGAGCGCTTTTGGCGGATGAGCTTGCCCGAAGTCGTTGCGCGTGATGAGTTGCTGCGGAACAGGGATCGTTTGCGTGGGGCCTTGGTCGAACTTGAGGAGAAAACAGATTCCGCCCAAGCGCCGGACACAGTTTCCCAGATGATCCGAAAGTCAAATGTTGACGGATTCACCAGCGAACCGGGCGGTCCTAGCGACGGCGTGTCGCTGGAGGCCAGCACTCGTTCGAGCGTCAGGACTCCAAGAGAACGGGACTTTGTCAGAGCCATCTGCGATCCCAAGCTGAGACGTGCAAATATAGCAACGTCACGAAAAAGTTTTGCCGGCCGCCTACAAGCCACCGTCATTGATTTCAAACAGACCCGTTGTCGGAGGCTGATTACAGGTAAGGTCCGTCAACATCGCAGGTTCGTCAAATGGGCTTTTGAGATTGTGGCCATCTTGAAATCCGATGACATCAAAATAGTCTTCGGCCGTCATCGCTTTGCTGTGCGGATCGGCCTATGTAGCGCGCGGCATAGGGCCGATCAGACTGATCCGCATAGCGGGTTCGCGTGTTTGAACGGCGATGCCCTTGCGGCAGGTAGGCATCGCAGCTTACCGTCTATTTTCAGCAGTCCGCATGTTCCGCCGGCCTCATGCGGCAAGATGGCCTGGCGCCTGCTGCAAAGGCCTCTCTAATCGGGGCGGCCTCTGAGCTTAAGGCTATCCAGTCAACAATAGCCTGATCCTGCTCATTCTGATGCGCGCCAACCGCCGCGCCGGATTGTGGAACCGCTCGTGGGTAGCTTCTACCACAAACAGAAAGGTCATCAAATCAAGCAGGAAGTCGTCGATCGCTTGGGCGATTGTTTCTGACTTACCCTTGAACTGATCCAGCAAAACGCGCGCCTTATCGATCGCATCCGCGCTGGCCGCATCGATTAGACCCTCGATCGTCTTGAAACAATCCAATGCGAAACTCCTCAAAGCGCTTGCCAAGGGGTTATGCACGAAGGTAGGCCCGTGAACCACCCAGCCGTTGACCGTGGCCCGACGAATAAGGCGTCACGCGGCGAGGGCGCTTAGTGCGCGATGTAGTTGGGTCGACGTCAGCGCATCCGTCTCCAAGGACCAGCCGTAGCACGTGGCGGGAGCGCTCGAAGATCGGGTGCTTTGGGCGATGCCAGAGCCTGCTGGCTGTAGGCGGTCGCGATGGAGTGCGCCAGTTGCCGCCGATCAATCAAGCCGGGCCTTGAAATTTTTCGTTCTGCTGCGCCTAAGTTTCGGCTATGAATCGGGCTGGCCCTAATGGCCTGCCCGCGTTGCAATTGTTAAAAAGGAACACGTATATGCCGACTGGAACGGTAAAGTGGTTCAACAGCACCAAGGGGTTTGGATTTATCCAGCCCGACAATGGCGGTCCGGATGTTTTCGTCCACATTTCCGCTGTCGAACGCGCGGGCCTCTCGACCCTCGCTGACGGCCAGAAGATCAACTATGAGATCGAGCAGGATCGCCGCACTGGCAAATCCTCCGCTGGCAGCCTCAGCAAAGCTGGTTGAAATTTTCTCCTGCGTCTTGGCAAGAGTGGGCGCGTAGGTCCGGAGGTCCTCACGGCCGCTCGATAGGAGCGAGCAAAAACTGAGGGCAGCAGATTGCTGCAGGCGTCGCGAATTCCTCATGAAACAAAGTTGTTTGAAAGGAAGGCGGGGTTGGCCCGCCTTTTTATATGACGCGCAGATTAAGCCGATGTCTGCAACGCTCCAGAACGAATCTGCGATTGCCGAAATCAAGCCGCGACCTTCTTGCGGGTTCGCTTCGTCGGCGCCGGCTCCGGCGCTTCCGGCGCTTTCGGTTTGCGGCCGAGCCCCATTGTCTTGGCCAATGACGAGCGCGCCGCGGCGTAGTTCGGCGCGACCATGGGATAATCCGCCGACAGGCCCCATTTGGCCCGATATCCATCCGGCGTCAGCCCATAGTGGGTCGACAGATGGCGCTTTAGCGATTTGAATTTCTTCCCGTCCTCAAGGGAGATGATGTAGTCCGGTGTCACCGACTTCCTGATCGGGACTGCAGGCGTAAGGGCAACCGGCTCTTTTGCAGAGACACCTTCCGCCGTCCCTTTCAGAGCCGCGTGCACTTGGCCGATGAGGGCAGGGAGATCCCCCACCGGGATCGGATTGTTGGAGACATAGGCTGAGACGACATCGGCCGTGAGCTCGATGAGGGTGTTGATGTTTTTTTCGGCTTCTTCTGTCATGAAACTCTCCAGGCGGCGTGAAACACAGTCGGCGAAGCGTCGCTTCATAGTGGCGGTCGCCGCTGAAAGCAACCAAGGTCTCGACAGGGTTATTGCGATGCTCGTCCAGCAGCGAGATCTATAGCGCGGTATCGCGCCGTCATGACCGTTGATGCGTTCCGTTGTTGGCGACCTGCCGCGGTGCTTGCGCATTTTCAGGCGCGTCTCGGCCGTAAGCTTTGCGCCAGACGACCAGTAATCTCGAAACGAAGCGGGCTGTTTCTGTTCGCCATCCTCTCTTTGGCTGTGAAGTCGGTGGCAGAGCAGTGGCCGCTTCCTGGTGGCGCGTGGAGGAACTATCAAGCGTTGATTCGCAATGGTCGAAACGATGTAGATTCATCCGGTGAGCCGCTCTCGCAGCAGGATGTTAGGGATTGGCCCGCTGGTAAACCGAGGACATCACGCCGCTGCTTTGCTATTGAACCGCTATCGCTGTGACAACACATTCCGCAATGGTGGGCGGGTGTAGAGGAGGCGCCTGTTCACGCAAACTAGCGGTTCAGCAGGTCGGGAGGAACGAATGAGCTCAGGAACTTTCAGCAGCCCACTTTCGTAAGGCGTGCAGCGCACATCGTGCAAGAGATTGCCCGTCCTGCGGATGCTATCGATTTTCTCAACGAATGGCCAGAAGATCGCAGAGACCGGATCCACGAAGCCGCCCTCAGGGCGTGCTTTGATGCATACAACGGACGAAAACCTGCGAGCGCAGCGCGCAAGAGTTTTTTCCGCTTTGCGAAACAGGTCGTCATATTGGAAGATGCAACCTCCGCGATGCAATGGCTCGCTGCCTGCATGTCGGACAGTGGAAAAGCGCAAGTATAGGCGTCGCAGTCGTGTGTGAGGCTGGAGCGGGTACGCCGACGAGGTTATTGTATCCAGATTTCGCCGGCATCTAGAGCGTGGTATAAACAAACAATATTTTGCGCGCTAGAGCTTCTCGCGACAGGACTGCAACGCTTCCGGTGTGAAAATCACTGCGTGGGACTTGGTTCTCTCAAATTCATGACGGTAAATTGCCCTGTTATTATCGCAAAGCAGTTGTCCCATTGAAGCTGATAAACGAGGCCAAAATTGTGCTCCGTCGTCTGCCAATATTCGCTCGATGGAGGCTATAGGCGTCACAAGCCAATCAAAACAGCTACTCGGGCGCCCTTTGAAATTCGTGTAATTTTGCTCACCCGAAACGGCCCTCTACAGTCGAAATAAGATCGTCCCGCAAAGGTGCTAAAAGACACTATCGCGGATCGATTTGGGCCCACGTCGATCTGGCGAAGGCAGGCGGAAGTCGAGCAGGACCTGCTGCGGAACAGATAACCGGCCCCAAACCGAATCGGACACGGTGGCCCCGATTTCTTCATATTGAAGGCCCAGAGAGAACCGAAGCACGGCTCGGGGCTCCGGCGCCGCCGCTTGCCGAGCAGCGATCCTCCGCCTCCCTGAAATCCAATCGAGAAGAGCGTTCAATTCCGGGACGGTCCAAGCTCTGCCGCAAAAACAGGTGTCAGACCCCCGGTCCTCTCCCGCAACTGATCTAGCGCAGGGCGTTCATGAGCCGCATATCCCAGAGTGGCTGCGTGCACGACGCAGCGAGATCATTTATGAAAATCCTATTCAGTACGATGGCTGTCCCCTTGCTGACGGCCACCGCCTTTGCTGCGGATTCGATCCCCGCAGACCTCAGAGAAACGGCAATGGCCACTTTCAAGGCTTTGCCACCCACCACGCCGGCAGTCGCCAACAACCCGATCACCCCGGAAAAGATCGCTCTCGGCAAGGCACTGTTCTTCGATCCACGCGTCTCTGCGTCAGGCGTCTTGTCGTGCAACTCGTGCCACAACTTGGCCACCGGCGGCGACGACAATCATGAAACCTCGATCGGCCATGGTTGGCAGAAGGGACAGCGCAACGCGCCGACTGTACTGAATGCTGTCTTCAACATCGCCCAGTTCTGGGATGGTCGTGCCGAAGACCTGAAGGCTCAGGCGAAGGGACCGGTCCAAGCCGGGATCGAAATGGCCAATACACCGGGCCAAGTCATCACCACGCTCAAGTCCATGCCGCAATATGTCGAGTGGTTCGATGCAGCTTTTCCGGCTGAAGCCGATCGGGTCACCTTCGACAACTTCGCCAACGCAATCGAAGCCTTCGAGGCGACACTGGTCACGCCGGCCCCCTTCGACAGCTTCCTGAATGGCGATGACGCCGCCATGACTTCCGAACAGAAACAGGGCCTGGCGCTTTTCATGGACAAAGGCTGCTCGTCCTGCCATGGCGGTATCAACGTTGGTGGGCAAGCCTATTACCCATTCGGCCTCGTGGAACAGCCCAGCGCCGAGGTCCTGCCGGAAAAAGACAAGGGCCGATTTGCGGTCACCAATGCAGCCGACGATTCCTATGTTTTCCGCGTGGCGCCGCTGCGCAACGTTGCACTCACCGCGCCATACTTTCATTCGGGCAAGGTTTGGGATCTGAAACAGGCCGTTGCCATCATGGGAACAACCCAGCTTGGCGTGGTACTGGCCGACGAAGAAGTCGACCTGCTTGTTGCCTTCCTCAACTCGCTGACCGGAAAGGCACCCGAGCTCGCCTATCCCATTTTACCCGCCGAAACGGCGACAACGCCCCGGCCTGTAACGCAGATCTTAGGAAAATAAACGGCCAGCTGACTGCGGAACATCGCAATTGACAATGATTGCGACTTTTACTGGACGAGACGAGTCGCGACGTCCATGAGAACGCAAATGGCTCGTTTCCAAAGTGCAGACACTGCTTCCGTCACCAGCTCGTTGCGATGGAATCATGTTTGGGATCTGGCGTGCGACATGCCAAGGAAGGCGTCTGACGCATGAGGCTCGCGCGCTGGCGATACCGCGCGGCGGCCGGCCATCGCGCTGGCGGCCGAATTGCCGCGCGCCGAAGTGATCGGCCCCCTTAGGGCGAAGGGGCAGCCACTCCGTCCTCCATGTCCAGCGATTCTTCGACTGCTTCCGGATTCCGGGCGATGGTCCAAAGGAGAGTATTCGCCGCTGCATCCGGTTTCGAGCGACCTTGCTCCCAGTTTCGAAGCGTTGCCAGATCGAGGCCATACCTCACGGAGAATGCCTCCTGAGAGAGCTTCGTGCGATCCCGGACTTCGCGAACACTTATCGGCCGCGGCGCATGAACCTTCGCGATCACGCCTGCGGACGACAGTTCATTCTTCAGTGCCAACAGGTCGTCGACGCAAGGAACCGTCACGAACGCCTTGCACGACCATCTCCGTGAGTATCGCGTGGGCCGTCCTGAGCGGCAGCTGTCTCTTAACGAGAATCCGGGCGGCCTCAGGAGTATTCGCGCCGTGAAGAAAACCGACGCTCAGTCGGACGGGAGAGCCTGACGACACCGGGACGACGTCCCGGGTTCGCACCGTTGTCCGTACCGCTCCATGAATTTCGATGTAGTCGACATTAAGCTTCTCCGCGATCACTCGACCGAGCTTGCGCAATTTGGACCATCCCCACTAAGGCATCGCGATAAAAGTACGCCAAACAACGCTAAGGGAGAACAAGCAGTGATCTGATTTCATTCGACGCTCGTTTTCGAGAGCCGTTCTGGGTCGTTCGCAATCAACTGTGTAGGCCAGCGGAGCGAGCAAGGAGCGCCAGATCCGGACAGGGCTGAGTGGGGTGTTTCTCCGAAAGATGGGGCCATGCCCTAAGGAACACGAGATGTAGTGGACTCGTCGATTCGCGCGGTTTCGATTCGCGCACCCGGGCACAACGCTTGGATAAGTCCCATCAAATGCTCTCCGGTGGCCGTCATCTGTTTAGCTGACATTGGGCCGAGGGCTTCCAGCACGAGCCACATGGCGCGGGTATCGACCGTGACCATGGTGCGCCGCCCCTGCCGCCAGTTCCAGCGGCGGCACGTGACACCGGCATCATCGCACCAGATGACTTCGCCCGGTTCAGGATGCTCGGTTACCATTTCACCTTGCTGGATCGTGTCGAATGGCTCCGCTCCCTTCGCAATTAAAAGTCTCGGGACCCCTTGGTAGAGATCGAGATCCTCCCCGCCAATCGGAACGCCATACAACACGCTGACGGCATTGTAGGCATCAACCAGTGGGGATATCCGCGGGAGAGAGCCATCTTTCCGCACCCGCTTGAGAAGCGCGGCGGCCGAGCACGGCGTTCGATTGGCCTTTGTGCCGAAAGCCTCGTAGGCAACGGCCCACGCCGCAAGATGCGCGTCCCTTTGGGCGTCATCGCGAAGCGCCGCCTGTTCCGCCGCCGCAATCGTGTCGTTCAACGCCTGTGCATCCGGCACGTCGATTTCAGCGTTCCGCACCACAACGCTGATCAGATGAAAATCCGGGTAGCGGGCCTTGATCTCGGGGGCAATCAATGGCGTGAAAGACATGGGATGCTCTTTTCTCATGGGGAGGCTTTGCGCTGCGGGTCGTTCGGGAAATGTTTGAAGAAAGGTGCTTGTCGAGCGTCCAGATCTTCTGGCATCGGCATGGTGCATGCCGCACCATGCGCTGGATAATTCCATCATTCGGCCGTGGACAAGGCCTGGTAGAGATCGTCGATTATCTCTTGCGGGTGCTCGAGCCCGCCTCGGCCGGCAACAAGCTACGCCTCCGCCAGATCCTCCATTTCATAAAAGGCAGCGGGCGCGATATGGATGTGAAGCAGCTTTCCTTGCCAGGTCATGCATCGCTAAAATTCGTCTCGCACGAAAATCCTGCGCGCAAACTGGCCTGATCAACAGCACCAGTTGCATAGCGTTTTCCCAGTCCAGTTGGCTTTGCAACGAAATGCGGTTCAGCCCAAGGGTCGGTTTCTTCGCCAGCACGCCACGTCCCCGCCGTTTTAGCCACCGTGTCCCGGCAACGCGTCTTGCACCTGCTTGACAACCGCTCGCAGGACCTCAACGCCCTTCTCGATTTGCCGAATGCTCAAGGCGGCATAGCCCATGACAAGCCCCACGCGATCGATGTGGCCTTCGTCCGATTGCCGCTCGTAGAGGGGCGAGATCAGGTGCAGCCCCAGGCCCGCGCCTCGGGCGGCTTCGACCAGGGTCGTTTCCCGCGATCGCGGCAGTTCGTCGAACCAAACGGCGACGTGCAGACCGGCCTCTGCTCCCTGGACAGCGATGCGATCTCCGAAGCTGCGCCGCAAGGCGCCCAACAACGCCTCCCGACGCTCGCCGTTCAGCCTGCGCACACGCCGCACATGGCATTCGTAGCCGCCACTCTCGATCAAAGAGGCCAGAGCCTCCTGTTCAGCGACCGGCGAATGTCGGTCCCCGAATTGTTTGGCGGTTGCGAAGACCTCCTGCAATTCCGGCGGGACGACGAGGTAGCCGATGCGCAGCATTGGCGAGAGCGTTTTGGAGATCGTGCCGAGGTAGATAACAGCCCCGTGGTCCTCGAGGCTGTGCAGCGGAGGGACCGGATTGATGTCGTAGCGATATTCGCTGTCGTAGTCGTCCTCGATCACATAGGCGTTGTTGTGCCGCGCCCATTCCAGAAGCTGGTGGCGGCGCGTGATCGGCATGACGCCGCCCAGCGGAAACTGATGCGATGGCGTGACATAGGCCAGTCGCGCCCCGATCCCCGCCAGCAACTCCGTCTTCATCCCGTCCTCGTCGACGGTGACGGGGATGGGCGAGGCGCCTGTGCTGGCAAAGACCTGACGCGCCATCCTGTAGCACGGATCTTCGATGACGAAGCTGTCGGCGGGATCGAGAAGCAGGCGCGCGCACAGGTCGAGGCCCTGCTGCGAACCGTTGACGATGATGATCTGCTCGAGGTCGCAGCTCAGGGTTCGGGCGCGCCAGAGATAGCCCTGCAACGCTTGGCGCAGCCGGCGCGAGCCGCGAGGATCGTCATAGGCAAGACGCAACGGGCGCTGCGCCATCGCCTCGTTCATCGCGCGTTTCCAGATCAATGCAGGGAAATCCGACGGCGCCAGGTCACCATAGCGGAAATCGACCTTTAGCGCGTTCGGCAGATAATCTGGCCAGGGCGGTGTGGCGCGCAGTCGTCCCCCATAGGCGGACAGAAGAACCTGGCCGACCCGTTTCGCAGGCGTGCGGCTTGTCTCAGGACCGATCAACGAAGATGCAACGCGGGGTCGTGCGCCTTGACGGACGTCGATGAAACCTTCCGCGGTCAGTTGGTCATAGGCGACCGTCACCGTCGTTCGCGAAACCCCAAGGTCATTTGCGAGGCCTCGGGAGGACGGCAGCTGACTGCCGGTTTCATAGACGCCGCCGAGGATTTGCTCGCGAAGAGCCTCGTAGATCTGGCGTGCACCCATCGCGTGCGAGCGACCTGCAGAACCGGCACTTGAAGACTGGACCATTTCATTCATCGCCAACTGGATATTTCACATTGGCCAGTTTGCCGTCAATCTTTCGGAAACCCAAGAAAGATCTAGAGGCCGAATGACCCGCTCCTATCAATCCGAAACCGATGCTCTCACGCGGTCGCTCAACGACACCGGTCCCGGATTCGCCACTCGGTCGATCCATCATGGCTACGATCCGGCCGGCTTTTCCAATGCCGTTCAGCCGCCAGTCTTCTTGACCTCGACCTATGGATTCGAAAGCGTGGCAGCGAACGAGGCCGCCGCCGCCCTTGGCGGAAGGCTTTATGCGCGCGAATACAATCCGACGACGGAGATCCTAGAACAACGGCTTGCCAATCTGGAAGGAGCCGAGGCAGGTCTGGTCGTTGCCTCGGGGATGGCGGCTTTCGGGACGCTGATCCTGTCGCTCCTGTCCCAAGGGGATGAACTCATCGTCCACAGGACACTTTATGCGAACACGCTTGCCATGGTCGAACAGGCGGTCCCCCGCTTCGGCATCAAGGTCGTCGCGGTGGACCTGTCCGATCCTCAAAATCTCGATGCCGCGATTGCCGAGCGGACCCGGCTTGTTTTCTTCGAGACGCCGGTGAATCCGCTGAGCCGCATCCTAGACATCGCTGCCATTGCCGAGCGCGCCCACGCGCGCGGTGTAAAGGTTGCAGTCGACAGCACCTTCGCCTCCCCCGCGCTCCAGCGGCCGCTCGAACATGGGGCCGACCTCGTGCTCCACTCGCTGACCAAATACATCAATGGGCATGGTGACGCCCTTGGCGGGGCGATTCTCGGCGACGCGCAAACGCTCCGCACGCTGCACGAAACGGGCCTGCGCTACATCACCGGCGCAGCGCTCTCGCCCATGTCAGCCTTCCTGATCCTGCGCGGTCTGAAGACGCTCACGCTGCGCATGGAACGGCACAGCGCCACTGCCCTTGCGGTGGCTCAGGCGCTCGAGGCGCACCCGGCGGTGGCATGGGTGAGTTATCCCTTCCTCGACTCGCACCCTGATCAGGTGACGGCGCGAAAGCAGATGTCCCAAGGCTCGGGCATGTTGGCCTTTGGCCTCCACGCTGGGTTCGAGGGCGCGCGCCGGATGATGGACCGGCTCAACTTGATCACCCGGGCTGTCAGCCTCGGCGATGCCGACAGCCTCATCTATCATCCGGCAAGCCTGACCCGTGCTCGTCAGCCGATCCGCAAGGATGCCCATCTGGCCGATGGAGTCGGCGAGGACCTCATGCGTCTCTCGGTGGGTCTTGAAGACGCCGATGACCTAATCGCCGACCTGCGGCGGGCTCTGGACGCCTTGTGATGACCTGTCGTCCGGCCAGTCCTGCGCTCACGCACAAACCTGGAGCCTTGCCATGGCATTCCTGAGTGGTCTTTCCGCGTTTCCCATCACGCCCGCCGATCGTGACGGCCGCGTCGATACCGTTGCTCTGCGCAGGCTGATTGCTCGGCTTGGCGCCGCTCAGGTCGACTCCATCGGTCTTCTCGGCAGCACCGGCACCTACATGTATCTGTCGCGCGAGGAACGGCGACGGACGCTCGCCGAGACCTTGGACGAAATCGCCGGGCGAACGCCGGTCGTGGTGGGTGTGGGCGCGTTGCGCACCGATGAAGCAGTGAGGTTCGCGCAGGACGCCAAGGCCCTTGGAGTTGCCGCGGGGCTGCTTGCGGCCGCCTCCTACACCCCGCTCACTGAGGACGAGGTGTTCGAACATTTCTCGACGGTGGCGTGCGAGAGCGGCCTGCCGATCGTCGTCTACGACAATCCAGGAACGACGCATTTCCATTTCACCCCAGCACTCGTCAGCCGCCTGGCAAAGGTGGGTGGGATTGTCGCTATCAAGAATCCGACAGACAAGGGCGATGCGATCAAGAGCCATCTGGCCGACCAGAGGCGCACTGTGCCGGAAGGGTTCTCGATCGGCTACAGCGGCGACTGGAACGCTGCAGAGGCCATAATCGCCGGCGCCGACACATGGTACAGCGTCCTCGCCGGCATCCTGCCCGAGGTCTGCGTGAAGATCGTCACGGCGGCGCAACAGGGCGATGCGGCCGAAGCGCGACGGATCGATGCCACGCTTGCGCCGCTCTGGAGCCTCTTCAAGGAGTTCTCGAGCCTTCGCGTCGTCTATGCACTTGCCGAATTGCTCGACATTTGCCGTGCCGACCCCCCGCGTCCCATCCTGCCTCTGCCCTCAGCAGCGAAGCGCCAGATCGCCGCCGCGTTGGAACGCTTGCGATCGGATGTCAACCGGTGAACAGCGAACCCGGCGGCCAGTGAAGGAACCTGTCATGTATGTACCCGCGCATTTCGATGAACCGAGCCGAGAAGTCCTTTACGAACTGATCGAGAACAGCGCACTTGGCATGCTGATAACCCATGGCCGGAGCGGTCTCGACGCCAATCACATCCCCTTCGAACTCGACACGTCACAGGGAGAAAACGGTTCCCTTTATTCCTGCGCGATTAGTACACGTGCCGAAGGAAAGTGCACTTTCTCGCTCGAGTGACTTATTTCAAAGGATGTGATCGCGTTTTGGCACATTCACAGCCGACATGCGGCAGCCGGTAACTCACCACATGGTGAGCAACCAGGAAACCTTCCGGCCTACACTTTCTCCCGGAGCGCGCGTGCTGCAGCAACCATGTTCATGAGGGCAGGGCGGACCTCCTCCCACTTGCGGGTTTTGAGGCCACAGTCCGGGTTTACCCACAGTTGGGCATCGGACAGTCGCTCGCGGGCAAGCATGACGAGATCCGAAATCTCGCCGACTTCCGGGACCCGTGGTGAGTGAATGTCGTAGACTCCGGGCCCGATTTCATTCGGATATTTGGAGCTCGTGAAGGCGTCCAGCAGTTCCATTTTCGAGCGCGACGTCTCAATCGAAATGACATCCGCATCCATTTCAGCGATCGCGTCGATGATCTCGTTGAACTCCGAATAGCACATGTGGGTATGGATTTGAGTCGCGTCCTTTACACCCGTTGAAGCGATCCGGAAGCATTCGACAGCCCAGTCGAGATAGTCGTTCCAATCAGACTGGCGCAGTGGCAATCCTTCGCGAAACGCGGCCTCATCGATCTGGATCATCCTTGCGCCGGACCATTCGAGATCCGTCACTTCGTCGCGGATGGCGAGCGCGATCTGGCGGCATGCTTCGGAGCGGGGTACGTCGTCGCGAACAAATGACCAGTTGAGAATGGTCACTGGGCCTGTGAGCATTCCCTTCACAGGGTTTTCCGTAAGCGACTGGGCGAACTGCCACCAGCGCAGCGTCATCGGATTGGGCCTCGATACGTCGCCGAAGATGATGGGGGGGCGCACGTAACGCGACCCATAGCTCTGCACCCAGGCATGCTGGGTGAAGGCGAAGCCGGACAGCTGCTCGCCGAAATGCTGTACCATGTCGTTTCGTTCGAACTCACCGTGCACCAGCACGTCCAGCCCGATCTCTTCCTGCCAGCGAATTGCAGCCTCGATCGCCTTCTTCAGGAAGGTCTCGTAGTCGACATAGCTCAGCTGGCCCTTCGCATGAGCGGCCCGCGCCCTGCGTACCTGCGGCGTCTGCGGGAAGGACCCGATGGTCGTCGTCGGGAACGGCGGCAGCCCGAGCGTGCCGGCCTGGACTCTGGAGCGCTCGGCAAAAGCGCTCTCTCGTCGCTTCATGCTGTCGTCAATGCTGGCGATCCGCCCCTCAACCAGCGGGTCATGGATCTTCGTGGATGTCACGCGAGTGGCGGCAGCCTCGGCAGACGCTTTCAACGCGCCTGCCACCGCATCCCTGCCTTGGGACAGGGCCCGGGCAAGCAACACCAACTCGTCGGTCTTCTGGGCCGCGAAGGCGAGCCACGACCTGATGTCCGCGTCGAGTTCCGTCTCCATGCGGAGGTCGATCGGCACATGCAGCATCGAGCAAGAAGGCGCGATCTCGACGCGGTCCAAGGGCCAGCCGGCGACGATCGGTTTGATGCGGTCGAGAATGGCGGGCAGGTTCGCACGCCAGACGTTGCGGCCATCGATCAAGCCAAGCGAGAGCACCAGATCCTTCGGTGCGAGCCGCCCCACCGTTTCCAGCTGCTCGGGAGCGCGCACGAGATCAATATGCAGCCCGGCCAGGGGCAGAGAAACCGCGGTTTCGAGATTGCCTCCCAGCGGCCCGAAATAGGTAGCCAGCATGATCTTCAGCTCGGGCGCGGCTTTCGACAGCTGGCCATAGGCGAATTCGAACGCAGCTCGTTCGTTCGCGTTCAGATCGAGGACAAGCGCTGGCTCGTCGATCTGCACCCAGTCGGCTCCAGACAGCTTCAGCCTCTGCAGGAGTTGCTCGTAGACGGGCAGCAGCCGCGGCAGGAGCGCGATGGGATCGAATCCTTCGGCAGGCGATTTCGCCAGCTTGAGGAAGGTGATCGGTCCAAGGATGACTGGGCGTGTGTGAACGCCGAGAGCTTTAGCCTCGATGAAGTAATCGACCGGTTTCGTCGACGAGAGGGCGAACGTCTGATCATCGTTGAGTTCCGGCACAATGTAGTGATAGTTGGTGTCAAACCACTTGGTCATTTCCATCGCGGTTACATCAGACCGATGAGCCGCCTGCTGGTGACCAGCGTGTCGACAATCCTCCGTCTGACCCTGGTTGCCCCGCGCCATTGCGAAGTAGATGTCAAGTGGAACCTCGCCGCTATTCCAGCCGTAACGGGATGGAACGGCGCCGACCATGGCTGCGGTGTCGAGCACATGGTCGTAGAGCGAGAAGTCGTTCGACGGGATTTTCGACACGCCGCGATCGTGCTGCTCCTCCCAGCTAGCGGCACGGAGCGCCTTCGCGGTCGTGAGAAGGTCGGCAGCGGACGATTTTCCGGACCAGTAGCTTTCAAGCGCGAATTTCAGTTCTCGCCGACGACCGAAGCGGGGCACGCCGAGCGTTGCTACAGGAATTTGCTGAGAGATAGTCATGCCAGACCCCGATGGTTGGGGCGTCGGTGACAAGGAAGGCGCTAGCAGGCCGGCACGAACGCCAGGCTGCAGCGGCCACCGAGACACCCCGCCCGTGGACGTAATTCGCCGTGGCAGGTCTCCTGGCTCGCGGGGTCATAGCCTCTACCCGTCTTCCCAAGGCTATTCGCCTCAGTGACATGAGTGGGGTTGGCTCGCCGCTAACAGTTGCGGGGGCAGCGCCGGCATCGCACCGGCTTCCCTCTTAGCTCCGCTGCGGCAGCGCCGTACGGAGAACCACGACGCGGGAGACAATTACAGCAGTTCGCTTCATTGTCAACGCCGCATAAAGAAATGTTTATGTCGTTATGTTAAATTTCCGTTGGCATGTTCCAAAGGTCGCCTCGAAAGCGAAAACTGTGGAAGCCTTGAGCGGCCGGTAAATCAAAGCAATGACGCACGGCGCCCTTGTCCAGGAGGATAGGAGTTCGTCGGCTGCCGGCAGCAAACATACCGGCAAGCGCCGTGGTGCTGCTTAGCGCATCACGCGAACCACCTCGGCGTCGAACTTCGGCTCTGAGGTTCCGACCGCTTCGTTGGTGATCTGCTCGCGACCATATTCGGCTCAATGGCGAGGCTGTTGCCCATGTGGAAGCTGTTGGCCGTGATGCCCTCGGTGATATGACACAACGATTTCGGGGGGAGCACACCGAGGCCAGGCGCAGCGGCGTGTTGCGAAGTGATCGAGGCCAATGTCTCGAACTGCTTGTTCGCAGCCCACCGGCTCAAGGTAACCCGGCTCAAACCACCGGGCTAGCTCAAGTCCTGTCCAAATGAGGCCTGAGCGGCAAATCGTCGTGCACGCGCACGGTTTGGCGTTCGATCTTGTGATGCGTCTTGGGCGGACAATCGCCACGGTGCAGCGCGCAGAAGCGGTCCCCAATTGGGAAGCCGAGGGCGGTGAGGGCAAGCCAGCGCCACAGGCGGAAGGGGACTTGGACCTGTTTGCCCTGCTGGACCACAAGTTCGCGACACAGGGCCTCAAGGAGAAGACCAAGAGTGATTATGCGCGGGACCTCGCCAAATTCATCAAAAGCAGCGGGCAGTCAAAGTTCGGCGCCGATTGACATGGAGATAGCCATCGCGGCGGACCGCCCAGGCGGACCGCAAGCCGGAATACAACCGGGTGCAGGCGGCCAAGCTCGTCCACAAGATGGCGTCGGGCACACACCGGCGATGGGAGAGCGGACCGTGGAGTGCAGGAACTTCACGCCTATCCACGCTCCCGTGGACGTGTCCTGCGGCACATCGGCAGCGATATTGAGGAGGCAGTTGAGCTTCTGGTCGAGCACTCTTACCTGCCACTACCTACGCTTAACGTCATCTCGTACTGAAAACGCACCACGCAAGGTCGAGATGTAACATGCGCCCTTCGTGGATGGTTCTAAGCTTCCTCGGGCGCGGTCAATCTGTGATAACGGTCGCTTGGAACCTCCATCACCGCGACGCGATCAAGGTTGGCGTATCGCGCTCGGTAGTAACCTTCTTCCTCCACTTCGGCGAAACTACACTGGGGAACGTCAAAGGTCGCAGCTTCCAATCCGAAGAAAGTCGTAGCGGTTTCTTCATCCAAGAAGTTCCACTCATCTTCTCCGTCGTCATATGTGACGCGAACATAGGAGGCCATGCGCACGGCTTCCTGATCACCCATCTCTGCGATGATGGCATCGCATTCTTTCTTCAGCTTTCCTGAAACCTCACCCTTATCCCAGTCATCCAAAGCCCGATAGATTTCTGGATGATAATACTCTGGCATCTCCTCTACATCGTCACCGATAAGCTCAATGGTGCGGACATATTGCGGATTTATCAAGAGTATTTTGTTGTCAAGGCTCCAACAATACAGCCATGGCCTGCTTGTGTTATTTCTGCGCAGATTATGAAGTTCCTTCAACTGACGTAAAATCGATTCACGCGCCTTTTCATCGATAGGATATTGGCGGCTGCCAACAGTCGTCTTGATTCTGAGCGTGCCGTATCGCGTTTCGGCATCGGCAATTGCAAACGGGCTCGTGCGCCACTCCTCGACATCAATCTTCCAGCCCAGCAGCTCCTCGACCGTGCATTTCAACGTGAGACAAAGGTCCTTGATCTGCTCGACGTTCAACTGCGTTTTGCCTGTTTCCCAACGGGCCACAGTCTGTTGCGTCGTTGCCATCTGCTCTGCCAAATCTTTTTGAGTCATGCCCAGTCGAACCCTAAGCTCTTTCATGTTCATAACTCACCTCGCGTGTTCAACACACGCATCGTGGATGAATTAATCTAACACGTCAAGCGTGTTCAAAAATCGCAACATGTGTTTTTAGGGCGTCTTCGAGGCTCCGGCAGCCGTTCGTGACCACTTGCGCAAGACACAGGGCTGGTACACAGCACGAATGGGCGATCAAAAATTACTGCTGCGATGCTCGTCATCAGCCAAGCTGCCGCCGCACCTTCCACTAGGGTGCCAAGGTTCGAAATGAGTGCAGCCGACCATAGCGAACGGAAGGTCTTGTGCTCAAAAGGAACGAGTGAAGATGTTCTCTTCGCCATTGTGGGAAGCCTCGGGATTGACCGCGGGGCTGGATTTGTTTCGCCTCACTCAACTATGGCCTCGCCGTACAAGCCAAGCTGCCACAGTGCGCGCCTGCTAACCCAGAAAACTTGGCGGCCTTACAGGCATGCGCAGGACGTGCGAAGCCGCTCAAATCTCCCCAGATGGTCAGCCATCGAAGACCGGCATCACTTGCCCGTTGAGCGGCTATACGATAATGCTCCGCGCTAAGCAGGAAGCGCCAAAAAATTCGAGCGGCGACTTCATTCTCCTATTCAGGAAGGAACTATGAGGCGGCAGACGCGACCATTCACCGTGGAAATCAAACAAAAGCGCAATTATCAAAAATCCGCACGTTCCATCTGGGGCAATTTCGACATCGCCGCGGCGATGGCCGAGACAACAAAGGAAGTCGAGCCGTTAAATCGTCAGCTTGTTGACTCTACTGTAGTGGCCCTTGATGCTGAACCTTTGCACAAACCGCGAGTGGAGCATTTCATGGCCAATCCCCTGGAGACCGAGTCAGCAGTAGTTCATAGCGAACCGGCAGACAAAACGGAAACGCCAAAACCGAAGACGAGAGCGCGGCGGTCGAGGAAGCCAGAAGCTGAGGCGAGCGCGCCTGCCAAGCCGATATCCGCGACCACTGAAGCACCGCCGTCAGCGCGAACGGGCCGAAAGAGCTACTCCGCGAAGGATCGTGCCCAGAAGCTGGCGCAGATCGAGACCTCGATCGGCGGCGGCGCTACTCTCAAGAGCGCGGTGAAGCAAGCCGGCATCTCGGAACAGACATACTATCTTTGGAAGAAGGCGGCGGCGCCTGCGGCGGACAGTGACGGGCTGAAGGATCTCGTCGCGCTCGAGGAAGAAAACAAGCGGCTAAAGAGCCTGCTTGCCGATCGTCTCCGCAAGGAGAATGCGGAACTGAAGAAAAGGCTCGGGCTGGATTAAGGAGGGTGGGCAGCTGGTTCTTGGCTCGCCACCTACAGCAGCCCCGCCTGCTCGGCGTCTCTGCGCAAATTCTGGCGTGGCCTTGGGCCGATCTGCTGAATGACCAGGCCGGCTGCCAGCGAGCCGAGATCGCCGCACTGCTTCAGGCTGCGGCCTTGCGTGTAGCCGTAGAGGAAGCCGGCGGCGTAGAGGTCGCCGGCGCCGGTGGTGTCGACCAGCTCGCGGATCCTGGTCGCATTGATGGTCACGGTCTCGTCGCCGCGCACGATCACCGAGCCCTTTTCCGAGCGGGTGACGGCGGCTATCTTGCAGTCCTTGCGGATCTGCGCCAGCGCCTCGTCGAACGACGCGGTCTGGTAGAGCGACTTGATCTCGTGGCTGTTGGCAAAGACGATGTCGACGGTGCCGGAGCGCATCAGATCGAGGAATTCGACGCGGTAGCGGTCGACGCAGAACGAGTCCGACAATGTCATCGACACTTCGCGCCCGGCGGCATGGGCGAGCTTCGCCGTCTGCCGGATCGCCTCCTTGGCGCGCGGCGGGTCCCACAGATAGCCCTCGAAATAGGTGACGGCCGCGCCCGACGCCTTGTCGGCCTCGACGTCCTCCGGGCCGAGCTCGACGCAGGCGCCGAGATAGGTGTTCATCGAGCGCTCGCCGTCCGGCGTGACGAAGATCATCGAGCGCGCTGTCGGCGGTTCGCCGTTAAGCGGCCTGGTGTCGAAGGCGACGCCCTGGGCATGGATGTCATGCGCGTAGATTTCGCCGAGCGCGTCGTTGGAGACCTTGCCGAAGAAAGCGGCGCGGCCGCCGAAGGAGGCGACGCCCGCCGCCGTGTTGCCGGCGCTGCCGCCCGAGGCTTCGATGGCCGGGCCCATGCGGCTGTAGAGCAGTTCGGCGCGCCTCGTGTCGATCAAATTCATCGCGCCTTTGATGATGCCGTTGGTCTCCAGGAACGCCTCGTCACACTGGGCGATGATGTCGACGATGGCATTTCCGATACAAAGCACGTCATAGTCCGGCATCAATTCATGTCTCCGCCAAAAACCCACCGGCTTTCTGCCACGCCGGGCGCGGGCGGGTCTGGCCAGTGGGAATGGGCTTTGCGCTTGCCAATCCGTTCGGCGTCGGCCTTCACGGGGCGGCGAGTCCTGCCTCGCGACGCAATTCGTCGGCCCTGTCTGTCTTCTCCCAGGTGAAATCAGGCTCTTCACGGCCGAAATGGCCATAGGTCGCGGTCTTGCGGTATATAGGGCGTAAGAGATCAAGCATCTTGATAATGCCCTTCGGTCTGAGATCGAACAACTCAAGAATGAGGCGCTCGATCCTTCTTTCCTCGACCCTCGCTGTTCCGAACGTGTTGACCATGACAGAAACCGGACTGGCCACGCCGATTGCGTAAGCAAGCTGCACCTCGCAGACGTCCGCAAGTCCGCTAGCGACGATATTCTTTGCGACATACCGGGCCGCATAGGCAGCTGAGCGGTCAACCTTGGACGGGTCCTTGCCCGAAAAGGCGCCACCGCCGTGACGACCCATCCCACCATAGGAATCGACGATGATCTTGCGTCCAGTGAGACCGCAGTCGCCGCGCGGCCCGCCGACTACGAACCTCCCCGTCGGGTTGACCAGAATTCTGATGCCTTCCGTCTCCAGGTGGGTCGGCAGGACAGGCTTTATGATTTCCTCAATGACGCCCTCGCGGACCGTCTCTTGCGAGACCTGCTCGTCATGTTGGGTCGATACGACGATGGTATCAAGGGCGACCGGGCGCAACCCCTCATAGCGCACTGAGACTTGGGATTTCATATCAGGACGCAACCAGCCAAGCTGTCGTGCTTTCCGGACATCTGCCTGTCGTTTCGTCAAGCGATGCGCGAGCTGGATCGGCAAAGGCATCAGGGTATCGGTTTCGCGGCATGCGTAGCCGAACATGAGGCCCTGATCTCCCGCTCCCTGCTGGAGGTCCTGCCCTCGTCCCTCGTCAACGCCCTGGCTAATGTCGGGCGACTGCTCGGTGAGTGCATGAACGACGGAGCAACGCCGGCCGTCAAAGCCGACAGCCTCATCGTCGTATCCAATATCGATAATCGTATCGCGCGCAACTTGGCTATAATCCACCCGCGCATCGCTAGTAATCTCGCCAGCCACAACGACTATCCCCGATTTTACCAACGCTTCACAGGCGACGCGTGCCTTGGGATCGGTGCGGAGGATGGCGTCGAGGATGGCATCCGAGATGTTGTCGGCCAACTTATCCGGGTGTCCCGCGCCAACCGATTCGGAAGAGAACACGAACTGCCTAGCCATGAAATGCCTCGTTTCGGGTGTTGGAGTTGTATGGTGCATTTTGCTTAGCCCACCTTACCTGTTGGTGATGCCCGGGACCTCGAACGCAGCGCACAAATCGGCAACGTCTCTTCGCACGCAGGCATGGAGATCTTCGTCATCAGGCCGCCGGAGGACGCAGTCAATGAAGCCAGCAATTTGCACCATTTCCACATCGCGCATGCCCATTGACGTCACTGCTGGCGACCCCAGGCGAATTCCGCTTGTGACCGCCGGATCCCGCGGGTCGCCAGGCACCATATTAAAATTTGTGATGATGCCTGCCTTTGCTAGCCGCTCGGCATAGGCCTTGCCCGATAGTGGTCGATCGCGCAGATCAAGGATCAGCATGTGATTGTCCGTCCCCCCGGTAACCAGGTCATACCCTCGCTCGATCAGTGCCTGTGCAAGAGCCTTGGCATTCTTGACGGTCTGTTGGCCGTAGCTTCGGAAGGACGGGTTCGCGGCTTCGTGCAAGGCAACTGCTAGCGCAGCGATGGCATTCATATGAGGCCCGCCTTGCAGGTGAGGAAAGACCGCCCGGTCTATTCGTCTGGAGAGATTGTATTTGCTCTTTGTATGATACAGGGCCTGATAGCGATCTTCGTTCCTGGACAAAATGAAACCACCGCGGGGACCGCGGATCGATTTGTGGGAGGTGCTGCTGACCACGTCGCAATGGCGCACGGGATTCGGGTGCGCTCCCGCGGCAATCAGTCCGCTGATGTGCGCAATGTCGGCTACGAGATAGGAGTTCGCTTCCAGGGCGATTTCTGCCATTGCCGCGTAGTCAAAGACACGCGGGTAAGCAGTTCCGCCGACCCAAATGAGCCGCGGCCGTTCCCGCTTGGCTGTCTCGCGCAAGCGGTCATAGTCAATCTGCTGTGTCTTTTCATCTAGTCCATAGGGGACGCGTTGATAGTCAGTTCCGGAAAAGTTGATGGCCCAACCATGAGTCAGATGGCCCCCTTCCGGGAGGGGCAAGCCCATCACTTTGTCACCGGGGCTCAAAAGCGCACGATAGACAGCCTGGTTGGCCGGCGAGCCGGAATAAGGCTGGACGTTGGCATGCTCGCTGCCAAATAGTGTTTTCAAGCGCTCAATGGCTAGATTCTCAAGCTCATCAACGATCTCATTTCCAGCGTAGTAGCGCGCACCGGGGTACCCCTCGGCGTACTTGTTCGTGAAAATCGAGCCGTTCGCTTCCAGCACGGCCGAGGACGCAAAGTTCTCTGAGGCGATGAGCTTAAGGGTCGTCCGCTCCTGCCGCTCCTGTCTCAGAAGCAGTTCGTGAACGCGGCAATCAACCGCGGCCAATCGAGACCGTCCGTAAGTGTCGCGCGGCGCGATGGCGCCGTCGGCGGAGTTGTCCATGGTGGTTTCGCGCTCCAATTGGACTGATCTATTTCACGGTCAAGCATGCGATCCCCTTCGACGGCGCGTCTTGTGTGGCTTCGAGCCGTTGAAGGTCTCGTTTGTGATAGCCATCGCCGTGGGGCAGGAGATCAACCAACAGTTGAACCAGCCCGCCGTCCTTACCTCCTGCTTTGAGATGGTACGAGCACCACGGACGTTGTTCGTTGCAGTAAAGAAAGTCGGCTCTGGCCAGCAGCCGGACGTGTCGTACAACGTGCTCACGACGCAGACCCAGAATCTCCGCTAGCTGGCAGACAGTTAGGTCCGCATGCGCGCAAAGGCCTAGGATTCGAAGGCGATCTAGATGCGCTGCCGTCCGAAGGCGACTGACCAGTGTCAGCATTGGTCAGGACCAAGCCACTTGGAAAGCCTGGGCACTCGTCCTACTGAATTTGTCATTTCGCGTTCTCCACAGATGTTGCGGCTTTCGAACCGAATTATATGGTTGATTGTCCACCGACCGGACAATCTCGGTGGCCGTGAAGATACTGTTTTGAGCCGATATGGCTGTGTCGAACAAACAAGATGGCGCTCTTCTTTCCATTGCCTTTAGCGGAAATTGCACGCAGTTCGGCGGGTCGGAGAATAAGCGGCGCCACGGTTTGGACCCCACTGACCTCAGACGTTGCAATAAGCCTACCATTCACAGCGAACCGGAGTTGCTAAGAGTCTATAAATTTCCTTGAAGGATCTGTTGCGACGTTTGCCCAGCCCGCTCGTGCTCCCGGTTTGGAGCGGTCAATCTCGAGCAGACTGACGGTGATGCAAAGATGACAGGAAGGTTCCCTTTCAACCCGATCTTCTTCCTGGCCAAGTAGTCGTGGTCTCATAACCTGAAAATCACAGGTTCAAATCCAGTGCCCGCAACCACGTCTGTCATAGTACGCAACAGTCTCGGTATAACCGAGGCGGTTTTTTTTACGTTGGTGAGTTTGAAAAGATTTTGTTGCAACGGCTGAATTGGGACACGGGGAGGATGTGCGCTGCCTTGTTAGGCGGCGAAGCAGGGGAACTTGAAGGCTGATATGGCGCGCCCACTACGCCCGCCGCCGTGCCACGCCCAGGCGGGTTGGTCGCTGGCGGCACAGCGATAGATTTTGACCTGGGACGCCGGCATATGGGATTGCGGAAAACGTCGGCGCAGGTGGCTCCAGCAATGGACGAGCAGCCACGGCCCTTGTGGCCGCTCCAGGCGTGTCAGCCGATCATAGCCCTCATAGGCGTCAACCTGCAGGAATTGTCCGCCGAAGCCTTGAAGGAAGCGTTCGGCATGCTCGCCGCCGCGCCCGGGCGCATAGTGGAACAGCACGATGGGCGGGCCTTGGCCACCATGGCCGCGGTCATCGGAGGCGATTGCCCAGAAGAAGCCCTTCTTGACCTTGCCGCGTCCGGGATCGAGCACCGGCGCGGTGGTCTCGTCCAGGAACAGGCGCTCGGCCGCAGCCAGAAGCCCGCGCATGTGGTCGGCGATGGGCTTGAGATGGAAGCGGGCCCGGCCAGCCCAATTGCCCAGTGTCGCGCGATCCAGTTGGATGCCCTGGCGGGCGTAGATCTCGGCCTGCCGTAGAACGGCAAGTGATCGCCGAACTTGGCGACAATGACCTGGGCGATCAGCGCCTCGGTCGGAAGGCCGCCGGGCACCACATGCTCGGGCGCATGCGCCTGCGCGTACGGCGCCCGAGCAGCGCCGGCAAGCGTATCTCGGGCGGCGCGTGACCCAACGCGCAGTTGCGCCGGGATTGCGTCGAGCCGCTCGCTGACATCTTCGCCGATCCTGGCCATCTCGCCGCAGCCGCACGGGCACAGCGTGCTCTCGGGCTCGATGATCCGCTTCACCCGCGGCAGATGGGCAGGTAAGCGGCCACGATTGCGGCGGCGCGAACCGGACGAGCCGTCCGAACGCCCCCGGATGACCCGCTGCGCCTTTTCCTGCGCGGCATCGAGCACGCCCTGCGCGATCTCCACGTCTTCGAGCGGCAGGTGGTATTGATCGGGATGCAGCTTCTCGGACTTGGCGCCGAACTTCTCGTGGTTGAGCTGGCTGACGACGCTCTCCAGGCGGCGGCGCGCCTCCTCGGACTCTGCCAAAGCTGCCTGCGCCTCGGCGAGGAGCGCCTTCAAACGCTCGTTCTCTTCCTGGAGAACCGTCAGATTCATGCACTAAATCAACCACATGATCTCCGATAACGCCATTGGAGACAAGGCACCTGAGTCACTGTGCCACACTCATCCGGCAAGCTGCGGACGCCGTGCCCGCTCGGGGCGAACCAGTCTCCAATCCAGCCCTTCGAACATGGCAGCGAACATCGCCGGCGACATGCGCATCACGCCGTCGCGAACCTCCGGCCAGACGAACTTCGAGCCCTCGAGCCGTTTGTGAACGAGCACAAGGCCGATGCGATCCCACACCAAAATCTTGATCCTGTCAGCCCTTTTGGCGCGGAAGACGAAGGCTGCCCCACAGTATGGGTCGAGGCCTAGCATCTCCTGCACAGCCAATGCCAATCCGTCCATGCCGCGCCGGAAGTCAACCGGCCGGGTCGCCACGTAGATCTTCAGATCGGCACCCGGTGCAATCATCGCGAGGCCCGAACCGCTCGGATCACCTGCGACAGCTGCTAGAGGTCAACCGCCGTTCGGATCACCATGTCGTCGATCACGATTTCCACCTTCGCTGGCGTCGATTTCGATGGCCTCATCGTCCGCTGAGGCGCCGATGGTTCGTTCACCATCAACTGCGCGAACATCGGCGCCACGCTTTCTGGCAGTGCCAGTTGTCCCTGACGAAGGCGACGCCGCCAGGCTCTCGGCCGCAATCCGGGCTCTCTCGGCCTCCGAGCGAACCCGCCGTCCCGTTGGACCGTCCAGAACCTCGAGCCGGCCTGCGTAGCCAGCTGTTGGGACGTCCAAATCGACGTCCATTTTGCCGTCTACTCCCATGTGGGCCCTACGTCTCTCGCGATCGGGGGGATTCTTCGCACATTCACCTCATGCCCCGCACGAGGGGAGCGGCGTAGCGCTTACGATTGCCGCCAGCAGCGTCTGGTCGCCGGTAGTGCCCCCGCGGGAGTTTGTCGGCAGGCGGGTGGGGGGCAATATGGGCCCGCCAGCTCGCAAGTTTCTTTCGACCAAGGCAAAGCGCGTACCGTCTTTGGGCCACCGGCTCGGCCGCTGAATATTCTTTAGAGAAGGAAATCTGACGCGGCCAAATTATGATTGACACCGGCCAGGACGATCGGACGATCGTGAAGTCCGCCGTCGTATCGCCATTCACGTCGGCTTGAACAATCGTGTTAAGACCGCTTTCAAACCACGACACGCTGTCGGCGAGGGTGCTGGAGTTATGACCCGCAAAGGCAAAGGCTTGATCGCCCTTGCCTTCGAGTTCGCGTCGATGGCTGAGAAGTCGAAGATATCCACGTCGCGCACGAAGTCGGTGATGACGTCCGCAGTGCCCGGGCTGCTGTCCGTTATCGCTGTGAACAGAAACCTGTCGGCGTCTTGCCCGCCGGTCAGTACATCTGCGCTCCTGCCGCCATTCAGCGTGTCATTGCCGTTGCCGCCCAGGAATCGTCGAATGGGGTCTGGCTCGTGGTATCGACACGATCATCATCGAGATGAATCCGCTCTGGCTGCTGCGGCTGGTTCAGCTGCATTTTCGTGTTGTCCCGCTGGGACGCCCCCTGGTGATCGAGGGAGACTATGCCGTAACGGCAAGCTTTGACACGGGAACCCTGGCCAGACTGTTGCAGGCGCGCATTCCGTAAGCTCGAAAACCGGACCTCCACAAGGGTATCGCATAAATGGACCACCCCGTGTCGCAGCATCGCTGTGTGTCGTGACGACCAGCAGCTACCTGTACAGCAGGTCCCCAAGGAAACCGTCACAGGACCGGCAGTGAGCCCAGCACAAGAACTGCAAAGCCTGGTAGTGGTCAGTTTGAATTTTCGTCGGCTACATCATTCTTCGCCGATGAACGCGACACGCCGCCGAGGACATATCCGGCAACCCCGCTAAGGATGGAGACGACTGCTTCGGATGAAATTAGGTTCAACATGCGAAGTGAACAGGCGCCCAATATGATGAGTACAACAGTCGCCATCTGAATAGCAGACGCTCTTTGAACAAGTAGGCTAAACGTCTTAGCGCCTCCCTTCTCAGTCTTCCAAAAGGCGATTCCTCCAATAATGGTCGCGCATACAGAAACGACAACAACCATGATGGTCAAACATAGTCCTAGTCGGCTAAGCAATTCGGTTTCAGGTTGCATGCCTATGGTCTTTCTCGTACGCACCGCGTGCCGTTGGCTTCTCAGCTTCCTTCGCCTCGATCAGCGCGACGATATCCCCGATTTCCCAAAGCTTGCCGGTCACGCCGGCAGCCATCGCCGGGGTCATCCGCAGTGAAGCAAGCGGATGAAATTATAGTACATGAACCGCAGGCAACTGCGTTGGCGTGAGCCTCTACTTTCGGCGGACATACCCTAGGCTGAACCGGTATTTAACACATACGGGATCAAAGCAACCTCCGTATGAGAAATCTCGTCCTGTCGAACCGCGAATGGAACTGAGGCGTCGATTGCGCGGCCTTCAGAAAGCCCGGCCACTGGATGAACTGCAGATCTTGACCGTCCCTGCCGTCATTCTTCCGAACCTCGGACCAGGATCTTCAAAATCCAACAAACGGTAACCCAAAAGGCTCCAGCTGCCCATCCAGCCAGCACATCACTCGGCCAATGAACACCAAGATACGCCCTGCTTGCGCCAATTACACCGGTAAGTATGATGGCAACGGCTAGCAAGTACATCTTGGCCACCCCGCTTTCCCTAATATTTCTTACGCAACGGGCGGCACCCGACCTGCCGAACCGGCCGATTGTGAGGTCGCAACTCTTTGGACAAACGACCCAATAAAAGCACCCAAAGTCAGTTTGGTCAGGTCCATAAAACCTGTGCCGGGCTTGTAGAGCTCAAGACTGCAGAAAATTAGCGTCAGCGCGACTGTTAGCAACGGCAATCCCGTGAGTCCCAGTTTGGTGGCGAGCCCGGTTCCTCCCGTCAAACTGCTCAAGCGCACGTATTGATCAATCGCCTTCTCGTTTGAATCGGATATAAGCGCTTCCAGGAGCTTTCGGTCTTTGTCCGGAATGACGTCCTTTTGTGTGGCTGAAGATGAGTTGACAATTCGAACGCCCACAAAAAGCAAAATCAGGACAACGGCCAGACTACCGAGCGCAAAAATCTGCGAACTCGTCTGAGACAGGTCGCGCGTTTGAAGGTCTTTAAATAGAAAATAAGCTCCTATCGCGGCTGCATACAGTATGGCCAACCCCACCCCAGGACCTGCCAATAGTGCGTTCAGTCGGGCCTGCATTCTCGATTCATTTGATGGTTGCTCCGCCACGAATTACCTCCTAAATGCCCGATATATCCAATGGGATAAAAATTGCTACATAGTGAGGCATATGTCGCCATAAGAGTGATGTCTTGAGTATTGCGAGTAATACTGCCGTGTATGGATGGTCTCAGCACCCATCTTTTGTTTTAAATCTGTTCAACAGCAAGATCAGACCTTTTGCCATTTCCTACCGCTGCCTAAGAAATTTCGGCAATGAACTCCGCGAAATCCTCTTTGTCGCGGGCAAAACGTCTGGCCGTCGGCACCACAACGCAAGCTGTCGTTGAGGCGGTGCGGCGACGTTTGATCCATCCCTAAAACGCGTCAACTGTCCGATCGGACAGGTGACGTACTTTAGGACGGCTGCAACTATCCCCGAGAAGGTCAGGGGATCGCGCCATGATTACGGCTCATGTCGTCAATGCGCAGAACAGACATCTCTATGAAAATGAGTTCGACGAATTTCTGCGCCGTCGGCACGATTTTTTTGTGCACCAGAAGCGGTGGCGGCCGCCAAGCCCGGATGGTCGCGAACTAGACCAGTTCGATACCGATGCTGCGACGTATCTCCTGGGTATCGACGACGACCGGGTGGTAACGTCGGCGCGGCTGATCCCGACCAGCGAACCGCATATGGTGTCGGAAGTCTTTCCCCACATGTGCGAGAACTCAGGGGTCCCGAGGCGCCCGGATTGGGCCGAGTGGACACGCACTTTCGTTGTTCCTGACAGGCGCTCTGCCGGACTGCGGGGCACGCTGACACAGCTCTGCTGCGCGGTGATGGAATACGCTCTCGACGAAGGGGTCAGCGCTGTGGGCGGCATCCAGGAAACCTACTTCATGCCGCACCATGGCGCCCTGAAATGGCGGGTCGAGCCCATGGGCATGGCAAGGGAAGAAAACGGCGAGTGGTACATCGTCGCGTATATCGAAGTGAATGAGGCGGCACTGGCCAGTGTCCGAAAGATCCTCGGGATCAATCACTCACTTCTCGTGCGGAGAGGAACGCAGCTGCCCTTTGTTGGGAAGGCCGAAATGGGGAGGAGAGAACATGACCGAGATAGCCTTCGGAAAGAAAGTCAGCGCCGCATTTAAGGACAAGGTGATCACGATCTGTGATGAGTTGGGCTGTGACGCGAGCTTTTTGATGGCGTGTATGGCCTTCGAGACAGGCGAACGCTTTCGCTCGAACACTGTAAACAAGGTGAGCGGCGCGACAGGGTTGATCCAGTTCATGCCAAGCACGGCAAAGGGGTTGGGCACAACTACCGGCAAACTTGCAGCAATGACCGAAGTCGGCCAACTCGACTATGTGGCGCAGTATTTTAAGCCGCAAAGAGGCAGGCTCAAGACTCTATCCGACGTGTACATGGCGATCCTCTGGCCGGCAGCCGTTGGCAAGGCCGAAGCTTTTGTGATGTTCAGGGTGCCGACGGTCCAGTACCAGCAGAACAACGGTCTGGACAGCAACAAGGATGGTGCCGTGACTAAGGGCGAAGCGGCAGCGAGAGTACAGAATAAACTCACACGCGGTCTAAGCGATACCTTCCGCGGTTAGGTGACGACGGTCGGCGGCGCGGGCGCTTCCGTGCCGCGGCTTCTTATACTGCCCAAGGAAATACGAATAGCGCAGGAGCGGGTCCGGAACGACGCGGGGAAGGACTTCGTCGCGTCGAGCTAGGAGCGAAGTCTAACAACTGCAATTCGGCCGCTGTCAGGACCGTACCAACTTGTGGATCGCGATTGAGACATCCCGAAAGAATGGAGCTGGCAATGCTGCGACTGTTGGTTAAGGCGAACTCCACCCTTACCGGACAGACACTGACCCAAGCGCAGCGGAAATATCAGGCTGTGCCGCTATTTCGCAGCATTGGATCTCAAACAGGCCAAGGAATGGCCGCAGGCGTCGCATGGCACGTTCTGTCTTCGGACGATAGCGGCGACAATCCTTGGGACGCCTGCCATCAGTTACTCTCGGATGAGTTCCGTCTGGCTGGCGGCATAGAATTCGCGGAACCGGATTTGCAGCAGCGTTGGTTAGCCGGGGACGAAAAGGCCATGGGCCTCGCGCTAGCTAGAGGCTGCAGTAACGCGGCCAAGCAGGACACGTCCTACCCGACTAATGCCGACAGCTTTTGGTTGCGGAAGCGGGCGTTTTCGCAGTTCGATGAGGCCATCGCGAAAGCGGGCCCGGCAGCTGCCGGCCGGGTACGTGTCGCGCACCTCGATACAGGCTACGACCCTGGTCATCATTCTCTCCCCGCACATATGAACCTTGCCCTCCAACACAACTTCGTCGACTCAGACCTGTCCGATGATGCTACCGAACGTGGCACAAGCGGGGGCCTCGCCAATCCAGGCCACGGCACCGGCACACTTGGCTTGCTCGCGGGCAAGGGATTCGGTGCGTTCTTTGTCCTCGGCGGCGCACCGGAGGTTGAGGTAGTGCCGATCCGCGTCGCCAACAGTGTGCTGCTATTCTACAATAGCGCCATCGCACAAGCGTTGGATTACGTCCACGGCCTTTCGGTCAATCCAGCCACTTTCGTCCACGTCGTCACTATGAGCATGGGCGGGCTCGCCTCCCAGGCTTGGGCCGAGGCGGTCAATGCCCTGTATGAGCAAGGCGTATTCATCGTCACCGCCGCCGGCAACAACTACGCCAACTTGCCTACGCGCAACATTGTCTATCCGGCCCGCTTTGGCCGCGTCGTCGCCGCCTGCGGGGTGATGGCGGACCACCGGGCCTACGCCGACCTGGCGCTAAATCTGATGGCTGGCAATTACGGACCGCCATCCAAGATGAGAACGGCCCTCGCCGCCTGCACGCCAAATACCACCTGGGCCCGACGTGGCTGTCCGGAAATCATAGATTTCGATGGGAACGGCACCTCTTCGGCCACGCCGCAAATTGCTGCGGCCGCTGCCCTTTGGATACAGTTGAATGCAGCCAAGCTGGCGGCCTATGGCCAAGACTGGATGCGCGCAGAAGCGGTACGGCAGGCCTTGTTTCGTTCCGCTGCCGGCAGCCCGGATGCCGCTAGGCTGGGACGCGGCGAACTCAAGGCCTTTGCGGCATTGGGAATCGCACCGCCGAGGCCTGCCGACCTGGTCAAGGCGCCGTCCGACAGTGCCAATTTCCCGTTCTTGGACGTTCTCACCGGCGGCGATTTCGGCGCCGTGCCCCCACAGGGCCGCCGGATGCTGGAACTCGAGGCTCTTCAACTCTCGCAGTCCGCCGCTGTCGAGGTCCTACTCCCTGATCCCGCCGTGGATCCGCGTTCGCTGACGCCGAGGGACAAGTTGAACATTGCCGACGCGTTGATGGCGCAGCCGGGTGTCTCCAGGGCACTTTGCACGGCACTGAAGAATGGCGGCAGGACGTCAGTGCCGGTATCCCTCGTTGCTCCAGTCACGTCCCCAACGCCGGCCGGCGATGCGATCGCGAGGAAACGGCTCGATACGGCGATGGCGCCCGTGGTCCGGCCGCCAAATCGCCGTCGGTTGCAAGTCTTTGCCGTCGATCCGTCGCTCGCCACCGATATGGGCACCGCAGCGATCAATCGCGCAGTAATCGATGTACGATGGGAGAGAGACCTGCTGCCGGGGCCGGTGGGCGAATATATCGAAGTGGTCGATGTCGATCCGGCGAGCCGCTGCGCGTATGCGCCGGTTGACCTCAACCACCCTTACCTTTTGATGCAGGACGGGCTGACGCCCTCCGAGGGCGATCCACAATTTCACCAGCAGATGACGTACGCAGTCGCCATGCGGACCATCGAGCGTTTCGAGCGGGCGCTGGGTCGATCTGCCCTATGGGCGCCGCAACCGGGCGAAATAAGGGGCATGAAGGACAGCTACATCCAGCGACTACGGATTTATCCGCATGCCATCCGCGCCGCGAACGCATTCTATAGTCCAGATCGTAAGGCGCTGCTGCTTGGCTATTTTACCGCCGCCGGCGACAGCGCCGGCCTTGGCTTGCCACACGGGGTCTACTTCGCAGCACTGTCGCATGATGTTATCGCACACGAAACCACTCACGCCCTGCTCGATGGTCTGCACCGGCGGTTTCGCGAGCCGACCAATCCGGATGTCCTGGCCTTTCATGAGGCGTTCGCCGACATCGTCGCGCTGTTCCAGCATTTCAACTTGCCGGAGGCCCTGAAGCATCAAATTCGAAAGACCGCTGGCGACCTGTCGCAGGAAAGTCTGCTGAGTCAGCTCGCTGTAGAGTTCGGCCAGGCCATGAATGGCAATTATGGGGCGCTGCGCGATGCAATTGGCAGAACTGATAAGCACGGCAAATGGAATCCCGCCAAGGTCATGCGCAGCGACTATGATCCAAGCAAGGAGCCGCACGCGCTCGGTTCGGTGCTGGTTTCGGCAGTTTTTGCCGCTTTTCTCTCCATCTATCAGGGACGCACAGCCGACCTAGTTCGCCTCGCTACTAGTGGCACCGGTATCCTGCCGCCTGGCGAAATTCCGGTCGATCTTGCCGACCGGATGGCCGACGAGGCTAGCAAGGTTGCCGGGCAGGTTTTAGCTATGTGTATCCGGGCGCTCGATTATTGCCCGCCGGTAGACATCACCTTCGGCGATTACCTAAGGGCGCTCATAACCGCCGACCGCGACCTGGTACCCGACGACCCGCGCGGATACCGCACGGCCTTCGCAGCTGCTTTCCGCGACCGGGGGATTCTGCCACCTGGCGTTCGCCATTTATCCCCCGCCAACTTGGTATGGGACCCTCCAGTGCTGGGCCTTGACAATCTTGCGAGCGTGCTCGGCAAGATGGAACTCACCTGGAACTTGGACGGTGACCGCGAGAAAGCCTACGAAGCGTCGCAACATAACGCAGCGATCTTTCACGCTTGGCTTGTTTCCCGCGAGCACGTCTCGGATGAACAACTGACGGCGCTCGGTTTCGTTCGAGAGACCAGTCCCAAAACCATTCCGCTTGCTGACGGCATCTCAATTGACGGCACCATCGGGGGCATCGAGGTGCATTCGGTACGACCGGCACGCCGTGTCGGACCAGACGGACAGAGCCAGACCGATCTTGTCGTCGAGATCACTCAGACCTGGCGCCCAGCCATTCGCGATGGCACCAGCTATCGCGGAGGCTGCACGCTCCTTATCGACCTCAAGTCCACCACGGTCCGCTACGTTGTTACCAAGAAACTCATGGGCGCCGGCCGGATCGCAACCCAACGCGACTATCGCAGCCGCATGAACGAGAACCTGCGGGCTTGCTATTTCGGTGGGCCACCGGCGGGCAGGGAGCCGTTCGCCTTCCTTCACGGCATGAGCTAGGGGCGCGACATGGCACGGAAATCGACCACAGAGCTCAGTGCCGCCCCGCCCAAGGGGGCCGATGCGGCCGGATCGCCGACGGCTGCGCGGGGCAAAATTCGCATGTATCGGCAGGGTCTCGGAGACTGCTTCCTCGTGACGCTGGCGAGGCAGCATGGCGACCCCTACCGGATTCTCATTGATTGCGGGGTGATACTCGGCACCAAAAAGGCTGGCGAGATCATGACGCAAGTGATGGACAATGTGCTTGAGGAGACCGATTCCCACATTGATCTGCTAGTGGCGACACACCAGCACTGGGACCATCTGTCCGGCTTTATCCAGGCAGAAGACTCTTTTGCCAAACTGAACGTCGATAAGGTCTGGGTGGCATGGACAGAAGATCCCAATGACCGCCTCGCCAACGAGCTCCGGGATGAGCGCAAGAGGGCCATCAGCGCCCTCAGACTGGCCGGATCGGCCATGACCATGGCAGGAGACGCCGACCAAGCGGCCGAGATCGATGCGTTGGTGGGCTTTTTTGGGGCTGCGGGAGGCCATTCGACCGAGGATGCCCTGAAAATAGCTATGGCGAAGGCCGATGTGCGCTATTGCCGCCCAGCTGACGATCCAGTTCATCTTTCCGATCCTGACGTTCGGTTCTACATCCTTGGCCCACCCACCGATGCCAAGCAGATCCGTCGCACCCTGCCGTCGACCAGAAACCCCGAGACCTATGGCGTTTCTGCGCATCTGCCGGCCGCTGACGTGGCGAGCGCCCTCTCCGCCGAGGACCGCAATTCGCCTTTCGACGGCCTGCGCCCCATCCCGTTTGCCAGTGCCAGGGGCATGGACTTCTTTCGTCGGCGCTATTGGGGGCGGGGCGAGGACGCACCGGCGTGGCGCATGGTCGACACAGCCTGGCTAGACGGCGCTTCGGAACTGGCGCTGGCGCTCGACAGCGCCACGAACAACACAAGCTTGGTGCTGGCCATCGAGTTCGTTGCCGATCGGGAAGTGCTTCTGTTCGTCGCGGACGCCCAAGTGGGCAATTGGCTGTCGTGGCAGGACCTCTCATGGAACGTGGACGGGAAACGGGTTACAGGCCCGGATCTGCTGGCGCGCACAATCTTTTATAAGGTCGGCCATCACGGCAGCCACAACGCCACTCTGCGCGACAAAGGCCTCGACCTAATGAAGAACCTGCTTGTAGCGGCAGTTCCGGTCAACCATCAGATGGCCCTGGACAAAAATTGGGGCAACATGCCGCTCCCGGCCTTGTTAGAGGCGCTCAAAGCCATGGCAAAAGTCGGTGTGGTGCGTATCGACGAAACGCCGGCGCGGCCAATTCCAGGCATCGCCAGCACTGGCCTCTACTTTGATATCTCGATTTAGCGGTCGGCATGACCGTTATCGGCGAAGGACGGAATTGCCTCACTGGGAATTTGATTTGCCGATGCTGCGACGGGCGAACGGCTTATGCCGGATCGCTGGCGGAACTAGCCAGGCAGAGGCAGTCGCCGAGGTGCGGGCAACGAGATATTACCCGGTTTGTTCAAGGCAAGGGGTGGTCGAATGTCTATTAACTTTCAGTCCTTACGTGGCATCAAACACAAGCTTTTGGGCAGCGCTCCAGAGGAGAAGAACGAAATTCTCGCCCACGAATGGCTATCGCTTCAGACGATCTGGAAGGCCACGCGATCCAACGTGGCAGATCCCGCAGCACAGGTCGCAATAGACGAACTTTTTCCCGACCCTCTGGTTTGGAAGTCGGGTGCGGAGGAATGGTACAAGCTGAACGCCGCCGAACAGACGATTGGTTTGGTGCTTGCTGAGCCGCAACTAACGACGGAATTCTTGATTCTGATTCAGTTGGCGAGATCGCGTAAGTTAGCAACTCTGGCTCAACACGAGAATAATGCAAGGATATTCGATGGGTCAGATGAAAACGATACTGCATTGCAACGTAAGCGAGCAGCTTATATCGCGCTTCTTGACGATCTCCAGAGATGGTTTATCAACCATCGATTTAACAGAAGGCTTCGAGGCGAGACGGCATCGCGCCTTTTCTTTTTCGGGCTGTGCGTAATGGCTATATCGGTATTGCCATTGCTTCTCTATTTCCTAATCTTCTCGTTGCAATCCGACGGTAACCCCATGGCGCTAGGCGATATCGCGAAAGGACACAGGCTATTCTCCTCTAGCCCGATTTTCGGTCTTGGCATGGTTTCCGCGTTTGGAATCCTCGGTGCATACTTTAGTAGAGTTATGAGGTTCCAGATGAATATCCAGACATTTGGGTTTGAGGACGTCATGACTGAATATCAGCCACGGATGCTATACGTGCGTCTCCTGTACGGCATGATTGGCGCATTCATCTTCTATTTTCTCCTACGAAGTGGCATTATCGGCGGTGCCGCCTTTCCAGATTTGGGAAACATCTCCGTTGGAGAGCATGTTGTATGGCAAGCATCTGAGAGTGGAGTTTCTCCTTCTTCCACACATAGCAAAATAATGGATCCAAGCGGACTAACAATTCTAGGCCCAACTGCCGATCTCGCGAAACTTCTTGTCTGGTCATTCCTTGCCGGGTTCTCAGAACGGCTTGTGCCGGACACCCTCGACAGAACAGAGGCGCGCGCGAAGGCCGCAGATCACGAGTAGATTGCTGCTGCCAAAAAGATAGATCCTTGTATCAGCATATCAGTTGCTTTTCTTCGTCTGCTGTGACTCCTGAAAACTGGACCGTTCGAAAGTGGAGTTTTCTGCGGTAATGTCCCTTGGCTGGGAGGAGCGGAAAACGATGAAGGCATCGAAGTTTTCGGACGCGCAGAAGGCGTTTATTCTGAAGCAGGGAGCGGACGGGATTCCTGTTGCCGAGATCTGTCGGCGGGCGGGAATCAGCTAGGCGACGTACATTAACTGGAAAAAGAAATACGACGGACTGCTGCCGACGGAGATGAAGCGGCTGAAGCAGTTGAGGACGAGAACGGCAAGCTGAGGAAGCTGGTCGCCGACCTGTCATTGGACAAGGAGATGCTGCAGGACGCGATCCTCCGAAACTGTGAGGTCTGGCCGCAAACGCTGGTGGCGGAGACATGCGGTGAGTGGGACGTGTCGATCCTGCGAGCCATCCAAGCTATTCGCTCCCCACGGCAGCCACGACAATTTGAACAATTTCATCAATGGACGCAGTTCAATTCTCTTTGATGCTGACAAAACGGTGCACGTCATAATAGTATATTCGGCGCTTCTAAATTAGGTTACACTTCCATCGTGGCATAGAGGCGGGAGTCTCTGGCATGCTCGATTCAGACGTGTTCGACTTTATCGAACGCTGCAGGAAACACACGGCAACGGGGCCGCTGCTGGCCGATTTGCTTGAGACCGTGCGAAAGCTCGGCTTCGAACATCTCATCCTGAGCGGCGTCCCCCTTGGCGGGCAGAAACTTGCGCCGATGGTGGAACTGAATGGCTGGCCGGCCGGCTGGTTCGAACGCTATATCGAAGCCGAGCATGCGTCTGTCGACGGCGTCTGCATTTATTCAGCAAAAACGCTGAAGCCATTTCTTTGGGCCGAAGTCCCGGCAAAGTGGTCAGATACGGAGGGCTCACGTCGCGTTGCCGGCGAGGCGACGGAGTTTGGCATCTCGAGCGGCTTCGCCGTGCCGATGCTCAGCGTTCATCACTGGCAATCCGTGCTCTCGTTTGCGTCTTCCGCGAAGTCCTGCACCCTGTCGCCGCGCCATCAGGTGCAACTGGTGACCATGGCGGTATACGCGGGCATGTCGATCCAGGCTTTGTCGAACGACGATGAAGGCGACGAAGGTCTTCTGACCGATCGGGAAAGGGAGGTGCTTTTGTGGGCCGCAGCCGGCAAGACTTCTTCGGAAACATCCCAGATACTTGGCCTCGCCGAGCGCACCGTCAAATGGCACGCCACAAGGGCTCGGGAAGCGTTTGGCGTCGGCACCACAACGCAAGCTGTCGTTGAGGCGGTGCGGCGACGTTTGATCCATCCCTGAGCGCGTCAACTGTCCGATCGGACAGGTGACGTATATTAGCGCGACTGCGACTATCCCTCCGAGAACGATCGGGGGATCGCGCCATGATAGAAGCCCATATCGTCAATGCGCTGAACAAGCATCTCTATGCTACGTCTTTCGTCCCCCGTCGAATCGCTGTTTCGCCGCCTGCTCAGACGCAGCGAGAATCTTTCTCAATCCTGCCCTCGGAACCAAGGGGCTGGTTGCCGGCATTCTCACGACGCGGCAGCAGGAACGGACAGGCGAGAGTCATCGCCCACTATGTCAAAGATGCGAAGGACAGTTCTCGTATCGACAATAAAATAACGGGATGCTAATATACCTTAGGCCGCCAAGCGTATTTTCCGCCGGCGTTCGTGAGCGGAAATACGTTTTGGCAAGGGGGCTGAAATGACAAATCCGGACCACGACCAGTCTACTGATCCCGCTCTTGACGCAATTGAACGAGGACCTTTGCCAGCAGGACCGCCTTGGCGCCTCGTTGTAGGAGCAGTTTTCGGTGGTCTTGTTCTCCTAGGCTTCTTCTACATTGCTGTTAGGGCTGCAGATGGAGGGCCGCAGATTGTCTGTAACGCATTCTACCCACTCACTGCGTTCTTCGCCTTGGGTACAGCTATGGCGGGCGCATTCATAGGCGGAGAAATTGGGGCGAAAGGCACGCTCCCAATTGGGCAATTTGGCTACGCCGCAGTTGGCGGTATAGCCGGCTTAGTTACAGTGTTCCTAATTTCCTTTTTTACCTATGATTCCTTCTGTCGCGGTGGGGCACAGGTGGGTCTTCAACTTGAGATTCAGGATATTCCTAAAAGCTTGGTAGCGACAGAGCTTCCAGCGGATTTTTGGGTGCAGAAACGGCGAAATGATATCCTAGTCATCAGGTTTGATGAAACTCCGCTCGGCCGGCGGGACTCTACTCTATTGCTGCGCTTCGAGAAATCGAGGGAATGTCGGATAGATGTTGTAGAATACCAGCACAATGAAATTGCTTCAAAAGAAGAGGAGCTCAAGGAAACCTCATTTCTCGAGAAATGGAAAGCAAGCCCAAAGATAATCGTCAAATTTAACCCTGAGTACGTCGGAGATGCCGAAGCAGCCCGCTACGCCGTATCAAATTGCCTAAGATCTTCAACCCATCCGGGCTCGCCTAGCCAATCGGTCGAGAACAAAATCGAATCCGACGGCGTCATGTTGAGCCTTACGAGGCTGAAGCAATTGGCGCCTCTCGTTGAGCCTCTCGTTGGTCAACCGTCGGAGTTTCCCATTCCTCCTCCTCTAGAGACGGAGAAACTGGGAAGCCTTTCTTCCCCAGGAACTGAATCATTCGCTCTGGTTCACGGATTTTGGATTGGATCCGCATATGCAGCCGAAGAGGACTATCAATCTCTGCTGAATGATTTGATCGGGAGCGACGAAAGGAACGCCGCTGAAGCAAAAAAGGGATTGAGCGAGGACGGAACGCATTACAGCACGGAGTTGAGGAAAAGTCTAAGGGACACACATCTCACGGATCGAGCCCGCGCGGCGGTCCTGGACATTTTAGTGGAGCTAATTAATAGCGAGCAGCGCGAGTTGACACCAGGATACAGGATCAGAGATCTTAGCCAATTGATTAGACTATTTGATGACTCCGATTATCGGTTGCTGATTTCTTTTTTGAATTCCCCCGACCCTACGCTGCGCTATCAAGCAAGGCGCCTCACCCAGAGATTTCCTGTTGATCGATTTGCTCTCGGATTTCAACAAATTGAAGGGGGCCAATTATTCTCACAATCATGCGACGCGGAAAGCGTCGAGAGGCTCAAGTACTTTAGGTATGGCGCTCTCCAGTTTTATTACAACCGTGTGGCGGATAAATTTTACGCAAAAAAGACGTCGAGGGCGGATGATCTTGAGATTGACACCGCATACGCCGATGGTGTGGCTGCGACTCGATGCCTGCCCGCCAGCTTAAGAGTGGATGTTGCGTTGTTAGACTATGCGCGGGCGCTTATTGCTATAAATGGGGACTTCAACAGGGCGAAAGGTGTCGGTCCAGTAGGCCCTACAGCTCTAGCCGCCGCGAGGGGCTTTATGAAACGGCTTTCGTCGAGTGAGGCGAACTATGTTTATCCCGCTCATATTTTATATATGTCCCTGTTCCGGCCTGGGATTAGTTGGCAAAGCCTCACCAAGGAAGCCGCGCAGGTGCAGGGCGCCACAGTGGGAAGTGCTGCCGGGCTAATGAGTGGCGAAGCATTTCGACAGACGGCTGGTTTGACGAGTACCGGTTCCCTGGAGCTATTTTTTTCCCCCGGGGACCATGCCGCCTTCGGCAAAGCAGATGTCAGATATATTCAGGGAATACTTGCTGAGACAGGCGAATATTCCTTTGTAAAGTTCAAAGACGAATATACTGAATGGCGATACGGATGGGTTCAGTTCTCGACAGCCGCGACTCCGGATTTAGCTAGCTGGGCCGAGAGCCCACCTGATGTTGCCTTTTGCTTTCAGCGGGACCACCAAGTCGGGGAAGGAAGGTTTTTGGTTCGCTGTTTTAAGAATCTTAATCTTTGCTTGCAGCAGCAGCAGCGCGAACAGGGACAGCGGACCGGCTGCCGGCTTTCTGCTGGGCTTGGCAGTTCTCCTTCATGGAAATCAGCGGGGCGAGGGGGTATCTTGGATTCATGGTTCCTGTACTCTGCCAGCGCGCTTACACGACCTTTTCCGGAGTTTTCGAAAACGGCGGGACTAGACCGTTTATCGTCACGCTGTCGGTTTCCGGCGAAATGTACCTAGTCGTAGTCGGAGTTTTGCCCACCAGCGGTCATTTACAGGCGAAATCCGGCAGCTTCGCCATCTTCCCCTAATGTATTCAAAACTCACGGTTACGACGTCGACTGGATAACCAAAGCACGCAACCGTCCCCCCGGTCGGTCAGCTTGCCTTCGACCGAGCTCGCCGGCCACGGAGGCGATCATCGAGACTTCGAGCAATTCCCTGGGCGCCAGCGACGGCAGGATCGACGGCAGCCGCTCGGCGAGCATCGACTTTCCTGACCCCGGCGCCCGACCAGAGGATAATGTGCTCGATTAAAGTTTTTAATGCCTTACTACATCAGCATGAATCGCCCGCCGGTTGGATGTTGCCCTCTTTGGGCCATGGAGGAGTCCGAGAACCGGATCTCACTGCGTGACAGCCCTGTCGCTTGCAAACGGATCTTGAATGTCAGAAATTCCAAAGCCCTGTCCGGAAGCCGGACAAGGCTCCAAAGTTGCCATACCAAAAATCCATCATGCCTCGGCACAAAGCTGTTGACAGCGGATCTTGCCGTAGCTAGATTCTATTTTGCCCGACCAAAGGCGAATCCAAACTAGCCACAAGGTACAACATGCAAATCTTACTAGACCTAGCCGACTTCGCCAAGCTGAGCGTCTCAGCGCGCGCCGAAATTTTAGCCCGTTTGAATCTCAACGGGCTAGATTCGCTGATCGTCGACAATCCAGCCGCGGCTGTCTCAGACTATGAAGGCATCGACATGACCGATGTTGTAGAACTAGACGAACAACAAATCCGCTTTTGGATGGAGGCGGCCCAAGAGAAGACCAAGCTGGGCCTGCGTGTGATCGCAGAGCACGGTCCTGTGCTCGACGCTTCGCTCCTAAACGACGCGGGCATCGACAACATCTCCCATTTTCAGTCAAGGACAACGATCCGGACTCGGACGGTGACCAAGAACAAGCGGGCGTTCATGCTCGGCTGGAACGATGACTGGCATTGGGACGGCAATCGCGCCGTCGGCCGCTATGCGGTCCGCGAGATGACGCACCGTTCCCTGCGGAAGTATTTCGGGCTCGACTGAGAGAAACCTGATCTCGACTTAGATATCAAAGCGAGGATATCTTCCGGATGGGTCTCCTCTTCGCGACATCCGGGGTCTTCTCCACGAGCGTGAGCAGGTTCATCATGTCGTCGGTCATCGGTGGTCCTTCCGAAATGGGGTTGGCGTCAACAACCAAACCCTACCGGAAAGCGCCGATGACCACCGACACGCCGCTCACTCGCTACAGCGCTACTAACGGCGCGCTCGCGAGCAGCTTCGTAACCGCCGAGCTACACCACCTTATGGGACACGACCGTAGTGACTTTCCTCGCCGAGCTCATCACATCCGGGCATTGTGGGCGCCGGTGCTTTTATCCCCGCGCCTCGGTTCGCCCGAGAACCTTGTTATCGGAGTCCCAAGCGCGACGGAAGGTGACTTTCATCTCGCAGAGCCAAATGCATGGCGGCCGCTGCACTGTCTGTTCGGAGACGGTTCGGAGACGGCACTGCCTGCGGCCCGTGTTGCGCTCGATAGGCTGAAAGCGGACTTGTCAGAACGAGGACAAATCGCGCTGGGTGAACCTCGGGATACCTTTTCGGGGATCAGTGAGGGAAGGCGAAGGTAGTAGCGTGAAGCAGTGACTTGGCTCGCGTCGCTTTCATCGCTCTGTGATATTGCTCTGGCGGAGAAAGTCGAAAAGGCTGGTGACGCGGTGGCGGCACGGACCGAGACCAGGTCAAGCGCGGATCGCTTGCGTTGAGCGCTGTGGCGAGCCAGCCGCCCTCATAGTCAAGCTCCTTCAAAAGAGCGTCGAGCGTCGTTGCCTTGGCTTCAAGCGCTTCAGCGTTGACGATCAGCTCATTTTCAGGCTCCTTGTCGGCAGATGAATTGAAGAGAACGCTGGCAGCCTGCTCGGCCATGGCCGGTGAAAGCAGGAAACCATGCCGGCAAAGGCCGTTAATCGTGATCGTGCCGTCCTTCCAGCGCTTCACCCGCGGCAGATTGTGGGGATAGGCAGGGCGCACACCCACTCCCGTCTCGACGATTTCGGCCTCACCGAACGCCGGATGAGCGCAGTCGATCACCTGATCAAAGCCGGAAAGGCCGACCTCGCCCGTCTCGAAAAGGAAGACGACGCCCCAGTCGGCTGCAACGTTGCCGAAAGTGACGACCGCCTCCTCGGCGCTTTCGCGTTCGCACCAAGGGGCGAGCATGCCGTCGGCGAGCCAGGAGGCATTGCCGCCGATCTGGCTGCGAATTTCAGCAACCGTGACGGATGCACCCCGCGCGGCCAATTCATGGGCGACGGTGAGGCCTGCCATACCGGCGCCTTTGACAAGAATGCGGCGCATGGCTCAGCGCGCCCCCTGATCTTCCTGCACTGAGGCCTGTTTTTCTACCGCGGGCGTTTCCACCGGCGGCATATAAAGATCGCCGCCTGCGCGGCATTTCGCCGCCATCGCCGCCATGCCTTCCTTCTGCGCCGTGGCCCGAATGTCGTGGGAGATGCGCATGGAGCAGAATTTCGGTCCGCACATCGAGCAGAAATGCGCCAGCTTGTGCGCCTCCTTGGGCAAGGTCTGATCGTGGAAGGACCGCGCTGTTTCGGGATCGAGCGACAGGTTGAACTGGTCCTCCCAGCGGAACTCGAATCTGGCCCGCGACAGCGCTTCGTCGCGGATCTTTGCCGCCGGGTGACCCTTCGCCAGGTCGGCGGCATGGGCGGCTATCTTGTAGGTGATCACGCCGATTTTGACATCGTTGCGATCGGGAAGGCCGAGATGCTCCTTCGGCGTGACGTAGCAGAGCATGGCGGTGCCGAACCAACCGATCATCGCCGCGCCGACATGCGGCTGACTTGGGCGGGGGTGTAGAACTGGCCTTTGCTCTTTCCGCTCTCAGTCGCGAAATGGCGCATCAGATATTCGTAGGCATCGCCGAGAATGTCGTCGCCATCGGCGCTCGTTGCTGCCGAACTGGTAACGTCCGGTCATCAGCACATCCGGGGCCATGTCGCCGGGGCATCGCTGCCCCCATATTCTTCCGCGGCCTTGCGGAATAGCCGGCATAACATCCTTTGGAATATCGCTTCTTTTCATCATCCCCCTCAATCACGTACATTCACTGCAACAGATTCAAGTCGAGCAGCGACCGGGCATACTTTTCAATAAAGCGCCGGGCATGCTTCATCCCGTCTCTGAGTTCCGCTTCGCTAATTTCGTGAGCGCGATGGATGATCCCGTCACGCCGCCCGACCAACGCACTCAGATTGTCGCGGTGGGACAGCCGTTGCGGCGCGTGCAGCACCCCGATCCGTTGCAACGCAGCCTGCAGAGCGCCGAGCGCTTCCCGGGGGCCGAGCGTCTCAGTGCCGTTTTCGCGGAAGGCTGACAGCGCCAAATCTTCCCGCCGCTCAAACAGCCCATAAAGGAACATTTCCACAGCATGCACGGTCGCTATTGCAGCAAGCCGCCGATTATTGGCGCCGCCTTCCAGCTGCAGCTCTTCTGCCTTGCGGAAGAAGTCGCGCGCCATCAGGAGAAAGCCATCGACCTGCGGCAGCATCTCGTTTTGGCGCGCAAGATATTCAAGCACCAAGGCCGCGACAAAATCCTCTGCCCACGGCTCTGCCTGCCAGCCTCCCAGCACGGTCTGACCGGAGACCAGCCAGGCATCTCCAGCCGCCAGCACGTGGGGCACGTGATCGACAAAATCAGACCGGCGAATAGCCTCCATCGCGAGTGTCGTGGCGATGACCTCGGGATCGTCGTCGCCCGCGTCGCGCGGAAGCGCGCCCGTGTCAGGAATAACTTGTGTGATCAGCCATGACACGGCTTTCCGAATTGCGTCGTGGTAGCGGTCATCGCCAAGCCGCTGAAGGGCGACTGTCGCAAGGGCCGTGGCGCGCAGGCCGGGCCGGGGAACCCCTTCTCTAGTTTCATTCCAGTAGCCCCCACCCTCCTGGCGGCGCACGAGGCGATCAGTCAGGACCGCAATTTCCCGGCGCAGATCGCCGATAAGTTTCGGGCTTCGCGAACAGCGCCAGAGTGCGTAGCCGATATCTTCAACCGGGGCGGCGGCTTCTCCCTCGCCAGTGCCGAGCGCGATCATATGCGTTGCGCATTCGGCCAGCGCGCCGTCAAGGCGCCCCGCTTCCGTCGCGCTGCCGTAAAGGTCCAGGAACCACGCCAGCGAATAAGACCAGTCGGCAGGCAAGTCCTGCCCATTGTGATCCCTTGCGACGACGGCCACGACGGCGTTGCGGCCTTCGGGCGTGCGGGGCTCTATCCCAAGGATCGGGTATAATTCGGGTGTCGGCTGCTGAAGGATACGCGCCGGCACGAGCGACAGTGCTTTCTCCAGCGAGGGAGGAAAATCCTCCAGTTCTTCGGCCAGTTCGGCAGCTTCTCTCCTTCGTCCCTCGCGGCGCGCTTCTACATATTCTGCCGCAACCACGGCAACGGTGCGCTGCGCCCGTTCAGCGGTGCCGGTGGCAATCAGCTCGGCCGGAATGTCACCATCCTTGATCGCCCAGTGCGTACGGTGCTGTTCGAACTGTTGAATGCCCAGCCGGTCCGCAATTCTCAACACGGCTGACCGGTCGAGAAAGGCATGTTCCGGATCGGGCTCGAAGGTGAAGGCCAGTTCGTGTCCGCGCCGAACGATATTGCGTATGCGGCCGTGCCGGACCACGCGCGCGTGCGGGCCTCCCGCCCCGACTTCGTACATCAACAGCGCCGGCATTTCCTCCAGCCGGCGCAATGTTTCAGGGCGCGCGAGGTCGATAGCCTCGGCCTCGGCGCCGCTATATTCCTTGAACCGGTCAATGGTTGACGTGAACGGCGGCGTTTCCCACCACTCGCCGTGGCCCGAGACAAGCAAGTTAAACATGGCACACCACCGACCTCACGCCGCCTTCTCCATAGACCACTTCACCCGTTCGGCGAGAAAGGCGGCGAATGTTTTCACATTCATATTGCCGCTCGCCTCCTCCAGCCCTGCGAGGTAGGCCTTCCGGTCATCGACTCTGACGACTGTCCAGGGGTAACCGCCTGAAGCCAGCATCGCGTTCATGAGGAACCGCGCCATCCGTCCGTTGCCGTCCGGATAGGGGTGCACATAGCCCACAAGCCAATGCCCCAGCACGGCACGCACGGAGGCCTCCTTCTCCGCCTCCAGCAGGTCGAACAGCTCATTCATACCATCGGCCACCGCTTCGGTACGCGGCGGCACGTGCTGCGAGCCGCGCAGGTACACAGGGTGATTGCGATATCCCGCAAGCGCGCTGGCTTTGAGGATGCCGGCGGTCACTGACGGCGCGAACAGCTCCCGGTACCACTCCCGGTGAGTGTCCCGCGTCAACGCGCCGGCTGGCTTGCCGTTGATGATCGCGGCAACAGAGTCTTTGACCTTCTGGAATGCGAGGTAGTAGCCACGCGCGGCAAGCGCATCCCGGTTCTTGCGGTCCTCTTCATCAATCTCCGGATTCCAGCTCCCCTCGCGCACCCGGTCGATGAGTTCCGGGGTGACGCTGTACCCTTCTATCGACAGCGAATGGTAGGCGTCGCTTTCGTAGATATCCTCGACGAACTTCATATAGGCGTCTTTGTCGGACGGCAGTCCGGGTGCCTTCGGGAATATCTCGATGATGGCTTCGCGCTGCGATTGCCAGATCGCGCGCAGGCGGGCGACCAACGGCGGTACGCCCGCCGCAATGGTTGTCAGTCCAATTTGTCCCGCGAACGGATCGGATTCGCGCACGTCATAGCCGGCGGCTTTGAAGGCGGCCACGATTTCATCGGCAAAGGAGTCGCGTCCTACGCGACGGAAGGCCCCCGCAAGCCGTCCCGCCACGGCGGAATGGCCGCCATCAAGCAGCAGGGCCAGAACGGTTGATACGTCGCGCACCGACGCCATGGCGATCTGCATCTCGACAGGGGCGCGCTGGAAGAACGCTTCCGGCACCCGGGTAAGGGCGGCCTCGACAGTGAACACGCGCTGGCCGTTTTTCTCTGTCAGTTCGGCCGGCATCTCCTTGACCTTGAGGTCATAGAGCGAAGTGCCGAACAGCAGGTCGATTTTGTTATTCGTGCCTTTGGGGGTGTTCACCACCACCTGAGGCGGAATAGTGGGCGCTTCCGCGTGCAGAAGCAGCGACTGCTCCGGTGACAGGAACCAGTCCTTGCCGAACCGGTCATTGCAGTAAAGGGAGCAGAACTCCCAGAAGCTCGCGTACCAGGGGGTGGTGTCTTGCTGCTGTGCCTGCGGGCCGGTCGACATGAGCCAGCCTTTGATAAGATCGCGCAGGAACCCGTTCTGCAGCAGCCGCTCCCGGTGGACGCGGGTCAGCTCATCTGATTTGAATATGCGCCGCCCACCCTCCTGCAGCTCTTTGAGGACGGCCAGTGATACAGCGAGTTTTTCATGGGGCTTGGCCATGGCTGTGCCTTTGCAAGTTTTTAGGAGCTGTGCGATTACAAGTGTATAGTGCTGATAGGCGACAAGTCAATGATGCTGTGGAGTTGCAAGTTTTTTTAGTCGTGCGATAACAAGTTTTTTATGCGATAATCGGCAAATGCGATCGTTTCCATAGCCGCGCGAAGGATCGTTACCCGGATGGGCCGAGACCCAGCTCCCCCGCAGGCTACGCAGGGGCTCGGGGCGAGCCTAGAGCCTGGCCCTCCGAAGCGCTTCGAAGGAGGACGCGCCTCTTTGAAAAACTCGCCCGTTGTGCATCGTGGGTACCCGTAAACGCGAATTCTCAAAGGAAAGACGCTCCTTACCTCTCCCTCCCGCCACGATCATCACGGCCGCGCCCGCGCTCACTACGCCGCGACGCCCGCGAGATCGCTGCACGCATCTGATCGGCCACCAGACCGGGTTGCAGATGAAGGATGTCCGTGACGCTGTCGTGTGTTGCACCGTCACCGCAGTGACGGCAAGGCAGCTGCGCACGCCCATGGAGGAGAGCGTCTCGATATCGCGCGCGATTCCGGCACCCCCACTGGAGTCCGATCCGCCGACGACAAGTACATGCGATGCCTGCCTCAGCGCCCTTTCATCCGTTAGAATGAGCGTTCGAAACGCAGGATTCCGCCGACACTGCTCTTCTTGTTGGCGTTGGTCCAATTCATGTTGGAAGCGCCGTCCACCTTGCCGACGGCGAAGTTACCGTATCGGCCATAGTCGAGTTCCGCCGTAACTGTGAAATCTGGAAGAAACGCATAGGCGACGTTTGCAGCGACACCATGGTTCTTGAGCTGATCACCGGAGAGCTGAAGGTTGAACGAAGTTGTCTCGTTGAGCTTGTAAGTGGCGCCAGCCCAGAAAGCCCAGTTCCCGCCCCAACTCTTATAGAAGCCGCGACCATGAGCGTCGATGGCGTTCGTGGAGTCGTCGTTGAGCTTGCCGTTGGAACCGTAGCCGAGCATTCCGAACAGCAACAGTTCGTTGGTGACATTGATGTCGACACGGACCTTGGCGGCCACCGATTCGTAGTTGCTATCATAAGCGGCAACGCCGGTGATCGCGCCCCAGCCATGTGTGTATTTCAAGCCGCCGACTACGTGCGGTGCGTAGCTGTCGATTGTGCCGACCACGCCCGAGCCTTCTTCGAGCGAAACCACGGCCGAAAAGCCGTTCCCGGCGTCGAAGTAGTACTGAACCACATTGGTATCGAAAGGGCCGTACGGAACCGGCGTCTGGTTGAGTACGTCACCTGCGCCGCCAATAAACATGTCGAAGGCCGACCAGTCCTTACCAACTCGGAGGCCACCAAGCTGAATCCAGGCGAAAGTCAAGGTGCTGTCTCCGTTGAAGGCATAGGGCCGAGAACTGTCCGAAACCGAAGCGCCGCGGTTGCCGAAGTTCATGCGGGTTTCGGTGTAGGTCTTCAACGTGCCGAGTTCGGTCTCCTGGCCGGTCCAAGTTTTCAATGTGAAGCGCGTGTTGTTTTGCCATGTGCCCTGATCCTCACCAGTCCTCACATCCGAGGTTCTTGCGTGATCAACCAATCCGACATGGCCCAAGCCGACGTCGTAACGGACATAGCCGCCGATGCGCACGCAGGTCTCAGTGCCTGAAATGTAGACGTAGCCCGAGCCGTAGACGTCGCAGACTTTAACGTACTCAGTCGGGTCAGGCTCGGCAACGGCGGTCACGGCGCGAGCGTCGGAAACGGCAATCAGTGCCGCAGTTGAGCCGAGGAGGAGGCTCCTAATGTTCATTGTTGATCTCCGTTCAAAGAGTAAAAGGAATGGACGTCAGTGATGAACTCTTGCTAAGGAAACAGTCGATAACGATGCGCATCGAGTTGAATTTGAGCAGTTTTGATGCGCTCGTCACGCCAGATATTCATCAGAAATTGAGAATATTATTGGGTGTTATTGTTACAAACATGCGATTGTTATTACAAAAATAATAATCGCCGAAACGACTCCATCCAACATTTCTGTACAAATCATCCCCGTCATCTCCGCTAGTTGTGGGCGGGCCGTCACAAAGGCTTCTACTGCAAATGACGTGCCATCCTGACGACGCAGCTGCGGCTTGAAGCTCAAGTGTGCCGGCGGACCTTGGTTCGCTCTTCCTTCCTTTTTGCCTTGCGGATCAACCCAAGCACGAACGGCAAACGTTTCGGCTACGGTTCGTCTGTTCGCTTCGCGACAGTTTCGTTCAATGGCGACAGCTTTGTTTGCTGTGAGCCCCGACGTTGAGACATCATGCGGCGGCACCGCTCGGTACGACGCCGTCATTTTGGCGAGCGCGATGATCGGTAATCACGCGCTGACGCGCAGCCTTGCCTCCACCACGGAGTCAGTAGGCGCGCCGGCCTTGGCATTGCGGCCGACCTGACGGTCGCGTCGAGCAGCCTCTCGTCCTGATAGACGGCGCGCCACAGCTAGTGCTCTTTGCCAGCAATTCACACAACGAGCTCATCGAGATGCCAGAGATCACTATGGGGCTGCGCTAGCTGGCGAGCAAAGTCCGGTCCCAACGCCGTGTTATCTCGTTGGATGCGGCAGCCGCGCTCAGCAGAATCTAGTCGACCAGGCCCAGGCTGAAGGGAAGGGATGGTGGAACCAAACGGTGCGCGTGAGGGTCGCGGCGGGAACAGCCATGGCCAGTCGCTGACCGTCCAGCCAAGACTGAACGGCCGCTATTGCTGAGAAATACAAGTTTCGAGCCCAAAGCGGAACGGACTGACATAGCGCAAAGACACAGGCGAGCGCAGCGGTAAGGTTGGCGGTTATCAGCATGGGACGGTAACTGTTGCAGACCACAAAATATCGCGAGGCCGGCCTGCCTTGGTACACTATCTATCCGACTGTGTCGGAGTTCTCTGGGGCGGTCAGCGCCGAGGCTTATGAGGAATGGCTCAGGAACCTGCCGGCTGACCATCCGGTGTCGCTCTATTTCCACGTTCCGTTCTGCCGATCAGCTTGCTGGTATTGTGGCTTCCCCACCACCATCACCCGCCATGATGCGCCGATCCTCAACTATCTGGCGGCCCTGCGTGACGAGATCCGTTTGGTCTCGGAGCGAGCGCCGCAGACGCTGCCCGTGAGCGACATGCATTTCGGCGGCGGAACGCCGTCTCTCATAGGACCAGCCGAGTTCCTGGCTCTGATGGAGTTCCTGCGACGCCGCTTCGCTCTCACGAAAACAGCTACGGTTGCCGTCGAGATTGATCCGCGCACGTTCACGGCCGAGATGGCCGAGGCCTTAGGAGCAGCCGGCGTGAACCGTGTGAGTCTCGGCGTGCAGAGCTTCGATCCCATTGTTCAAAAAGCAATCAACCGGGTTCAGAGTGAGGCGCAGACGTCGGCTGCCGTGGAAATGCTGCGCCGGCATGGAGTAAGCCGCATCAACTTCGACCTCATCTTCGGTCTCCCGCATCAAACGGTGCAGTCCTGCGTTGAGACCGCGAGGGCGGCGGTCGCAATGCGCCCCGATCGGCTTGCGGTGTTCGGCTATGCGCACATCCCGTCGCTTATAAAGAATCAGCGCCTCATCGAGGAGGCAGTTCTTCCGGGCAGCGCTGCCCGCGCCGAACAGTATGCGGCCGTGGCCGCGACGCTGATTGCCGCCGGCTACCGCGAGATCGGACTCGACCATTTCGCCTTGCCGGACGACGAGCTCGCGCTGGCACAGAAAACGGGTCGCCTGCGGCGTAACTCGCTGGGCTACTCGGCCACCACCTGCAGAACCCTGATCGGTTTCGGCGCGTCGGCTATCGGCCGCGTCGGCGAGGGGTACGTCCAAAACGAAGTTACACGGGATTCCTACATCCAGCACATCGCAGCTGGCCGTCTGGCGACGTCAAAGGGCTATCGCCTCACCGACGACGACCGCGTGCGAGCCGCAATTATCGAGCGACTAATGTGCGATCTCGAGGCCGATGTGCAGGCAATCTGTGCCGCCCACGGATCTGATCCGATCCGTCTTCTCGATTCAGCTGAACGCTTGGCGATGCTGGCCGAGGACGGGATAGTGGACTTCGAAAACGGTTTTGTCCGCGTACGGCGGGAGCATCGCTTTGTAATTCGCGCTGTCGCTGCCGCGTTCGATGCTTTTCTCGATCGGGATGGCCGTAGGCATAGCCACAGGTGAGGGCAAGCATCCAACCGGAAGCTAAACTCGACGCCCTCGGCCGAGGCCTGTCATGAAGCGCGCGTCAAGGATGCGAAAAGCAGAGCTGATCCGCCTATTTCATCTCATCTTCAATGACATCGACCTCGTGGCTGCCACCGAGGCGTTTCCATATTGATCGTGGTAGGTGCGGGGCATCTGGGTGTTTCGCCGTCAGCGCATGAATATCCCCGCCATGTGATGGGTCAGGAAATCGCGGTGGCTGCAATCAGCCCGTCCATCGATGACAGACCGCGGCCACGCCGCTTCGCGAGGCCCGTCAGGTCGCCCAGGCCAGGACAACCAGTTTTCCACGGGCAGGACTCTCGGCTCGAAGCGCTGCGGCAGGTCCCGGGCGAGCCATCCGGCCAGTGCGTCACGTTTCCGACCTTTGTCCATGAGGGCAGCGCCGCGCCGGATCTCGGCGATCGACACAACGCTGATAAATGAGCGGTCTTCATCGAGCCCGTGATCCATTCCAGCACGCGCGCGTCAGGGCTCGGCCTCGTCACCTCGGAGAGGCCATTAGTGTCGAGCAAGAGCCTCACAATGGCAGACCATGCGGTTCATCGCGTAGCCGCTCGATGTCCAGTTCGGCGTTGCGCAGCGGCGATGCGCAGCGAGTGCCCAGAAAACAGCAGCCAGCTGCCCTTCCGGGGAATCGGAGCGGACGCCACGCAAAAAGCGCCAAATCCTTCCGCCGGCGGTCTGTGTGTTTGCGCGCTGGCGGCTTTGGTGTACTCCTGTGCCGTTTCGACGAGGCTTCCAGCCGGACCGGCAGGGGAGGAGGCTTTGGCGGCGCGGCCGGCACACGGCCCACCTCGAGGACGAGATCGACGATGTCGGGCAGATCCTCGGTCGCCTCACAAATCGGTGAGGTCGTCGGGACACCGTCTTCCACTTTTGTTGATCAGCCGCCTTCCTGGCCATGTTCCGAGACAATAAGGCGCCCGTGCGCCGCCGCCTCGATTAACCCAAGACGCGCAAGGATCTTTTGCCGGAGACAACGAGGTCACCATCCTGCGGTGCCGCGTTGCGTCACGGTCGGCATGAGATGTGCTAAGTGGACCGTCGTCAAACGTCAAACAGAGGCGTTGGTGACTGGACTGAACGACCAGAACGGGCTGCTTGCGCCCTTTCGGACTTCACAAAGTTCGAAAATGGCGTCGTTTCAGGGCATAATCGCCGCTTGTCAAAATGTTTGCGACAAGTCCGGTGAAAGCCTACCGAGTATCTTGTGCTTGGGGGGCGGTTAGTTCCGATAACCTAAGCGGCATACACATGCTAATCTATTTGATTTACGGGCCGACCTGCAGCGGCAAAACAGACGCGGCAATCCAAATTGCACGAGAGACCGGATGGCCGGTCATTGCGCTGGATCGTGTACAATGCTGTCCTCAAATCGCCACCGGCAGCGGGCGTCCCTCGGATTCCGAACTGCAATCTACCCAGCGGATCTACTTGGATTCGCGCCCGCTAACCGCGGGCATAATCGACGCCGAGACCGCCCATCGTAAGCTGATAATGCAAGTGGATGAGCGTAGTTCCCAGCCGGGGCTCATCCTCGAAGGCGGTTCGATCTCCCTTCTCAATTTAATGGCGCGAGTCAGCATTGGGATGGCGCTTTTCGGTGGCATGTAAGGCGGTTGCGGCTCGGCAACTCGGACGCCTTTCTGGAGAGAGCCAAGCGTCGGGTCACAGACATGTTTGTCACAAGAGAAGGACAACCTTCATTGCTGCAGGAACTTGCGGATCAGTGGAAGGAAGATGCAGTCCGTCCCACTTTGGAAGACGTTGACGGATATCGTTGCGCCATTCGTTTTGCGAGAGAGCACAGCTTGGCAATCAGCGAAATGCCGTGCCTTCGCAAAGAGCTCCAACAAGATCTTGTAGAGGCGATTGCGAGAGAATATCTCGAATATGCGCGTTGGCAAGAACGCGACTTTCCAGAATGGGAAACTGAGTGAGCAAGCCTCCCCGGACCTCGCCTGCGGTGCGGGCACGGTAGCTCCTGAGAATTGCGCTAAGTGGTTTGCTGAAGCAAGCTAGTGCCAGGCGACATTAGGTCCGTGTGGCAGCGGAAGGATTGCTTTCGCCACGGTGACTGCGGAGGAGGCGACATGGCTGCACTGCTCATTTCAGGCATGGGACGGAATGTACCGATGACAAAGTGCTGCGCGCTTCGTAGCGACCGCTACCGTGGCTGACTCGCGAACTACTATCCGCCAGCCCAGTCTGTGGCGTCGTCTCGGCTTTCATCGCCACCGCCTTCGCCCAGGAAACGCCCGAGGCCGCAAGCGTCGCCGTGGCAGTGCGGCACCCGGCAAGATGGGTGGTCATCGGCCTGATCGACGGGGAGCACCGTGCTTTCGTCCTGGGCGAGGTTGAGCGAGATGCCAACATGACGCTTCATCAATTGACGGCGGCACTGGCTGAACGTGGTCTCCTGCGAGCGTCGGTCGCTTCCTGCACCGCGAGGGCAAGAGCTTCAAAAAAACCGTTCTGCCGGCCGAGCAGCTCAAGCCAAAGCTGATGCGCGGGCGTGCGCAATGGATGCACTATCAGACCCGCATTGACCCTACGCGCCCGGTCTCCCTGGATGAAACATGGGTCAAGACCAACATGGCGCCGTTGCGCGGCTGGGGTGTGCGCGGCAAGCGGCTGATGGCCCACGCACCATATGGCCATTGGAAGACGATGACCTTCATCACCGCGCTGCGGCATGATCGGGTGGAGGCGCCTTGGGTCATTGACGGACCCATCAATACGCAGGCCTTTCGCGTCTATGTCGAAACCGAACTCAACAAAACACTGAAGCCGGGCGACATCGTCATTCTCGACAATCCCGGTTCTCACAAGGGCCAAGCCGTCCGCGACATCCTCAGGGCTGCTGGCGCAAGGCGGGTCAAGCCCGCGAGAGCGGCAATTTTGTTCCGGCTATCACCCTCTCGTCGAGAACGGCGTGACGGAAGCGATAAAGTTGCGCCGGCCGGCCGCCGGTTTCCGAGGTTGTCTCACCGGTCTCCTCGACCAGCTCCTGCTGCTCGATCAGCCGGCGAAAGTTCGGCTTACGCACGAGCCTGCCGGCAAGCGCCTCCACGGTGCGCTGCAGCTGCAAAAGCGTGAAGACCGGCGGCATCAGTTCGAATACGACCGGCCGGTATTTGATCTTGGAGCGCAGCCGCGCAATGCCGGTCGCCAGGATGCGACGATGATCGGCGATCATCGATCTGCCCGACACCGAGGTGGGCGCAGCGGAATGTCCGGCGCGTATTGCTTCCTCCACCAGGGCGGCTTCGTAGAGCAGCTCATAACGTTGAAGCGCGAGTTCCTCGTTCCAAGGGCGGTCGTCAAAGCCGAAGGCGATCGCCGCCCGCCGTCGTCGGTCGAGGCGTGTCGTACCGTCGTCAGTGCCATCCGCCCATTCCATCAGGCGCGGCCGCAATTCGTCCAACACGACCGCCGGTGTGCCGGAGCGGTGATCCTCCCACGGGAAATAGTCGTACCAGCTTCCCCAGTGTCGCCCGGCCGGGTCGCCAGCTTCGTCTTGGTGGGTGAGCGCCAGATAGCTGATAGAGACCACGCGGTCGTCAGCGCCAACCCTGTCGCGATCGGCGAAGGTGTAGAGCTGTTCGATATAGCCGAGCGGCTGGCCGGTCTGTTGTTCCACCCATCCCCTGAGGCCCGACTGCAGCGAACGGTGAGCAAGCTCGAACGGGCCGGAGGGCAGGGCGTTTGCCTGCGGGATGGTCAGAACGCAGGGGGCGCTGCTGTCCATGGCGACCACAACGGCGATCAAGTCCGCATTGACGTCGTTGGCCTTGCCTCCAGCTCCGCCTTTCCTAATCCCTTTTGCGCGATCGTCCATGGTCCCCGACGTCGTTGAGCAGAGCCCTGCCGCGTAGGCGGCTGAACCGATTGAATTCCGTTTTTGTCTGATAATTGTCGGCGCGTCAACACCACCCGTCGTGGCGATTTTAGCTCTTCGCAGTTGCACAAAAAGTGCCAACGCGACATCCGTGCTTGGGGAAGGAGGCCCATTGAGTGCGCCGATTCAAAGCTCGTCGATCGACATTGCGACGTTGTTCTCGTCGGCGACAGCGCGGCATGGTTCTCCACGGTTTGGCGTCGACGCTGGGCGTGACGCTGGAGATGATGATCATGCACGGTCAGGCCTGCCCCGTGGCCTGGAGCCGGCGCAAATGGTCGTCGACCGCCGTTCGGTTCCTTTTGAAGAAACCCGGAGCAGGCTTTCCGCAATGCCTGATAAAGCCCTTCCAGTGCGCCCGCGCCAGCATCATCGCACTCTCGCTCCAACACAACCTATGCGAGTCAGTAAATCGACTCGCCGGCACTATTGTTTCAGGGGAAATGAATCTAGTTTCAAAGGGTTCGGCCGATAGGCCGGGCACAGCTGCGGTCTTCACGGCCTTTTTGACATAAACGCGTCGCCCGATTGAGATTATCTTGACGGTAGCGCAGTGCGCCATCCATGCCACTCGAGATGATCATGGGCAAATATCGAGACCATCGCGAGCCACGCCGGCATCGCTATGACGATGACCCCGTTTCCTTTTCGGAACGGACTTCCGAGCCAAGCTATTTTCAGCGCCCGCCGACCGTGACGGCAGATCCTGTCGATGCGGAGGTATTGTGGTTCACAGTCAGCAAGGGTTTTGGCTTCGTCAAACTGTCGGACGGCACGGAGGCCTATCTGCACGTGCGAGTGTTAGAGGCGGCCGGAAGCCGGGATGTTGCCGCGGGAACGCCTCTCAAGATCACGGTCGAAAAAAGTCCAAAAGGTCATCAAGTCGCGCAGGTGCTGGAGATCGGCGATCACCGCGCGAAAACTCCGTCACATACGCGCGTCGCTGGAGGGACCTTCGTTGAAACCGGTGCGCAGCTGGAGAGCGGGGGCACGGTCAAGTGGTACAAACCCGAAAAGGGCTTCGGCTTCATTGCTCCTGACAACGGTGAGAAGGACGTCTTCGTTCATGCCAGCGCCCTGACGCGCTCAGGGCTCAGCGTGCTGGTGGCGGGACAGAAGGTGTTTGTCGAATGCGGGCAAGGCAAGAAAGGCTGGGAAGTCCGGAGCATTCGCCTTGCCTAGACGGCGATGCATTGCTCGCCTCGAAGGAGATGCCGGAGAGCGTCGGGCGGTCGCCCGAGCCCGCGTAGCAGAAACCGACATTGTCGAAGCGCAGCACGCCGTCGGTGACGACGAGATCCCTGGCGCCCGCCGCGTCCTCGATGTCAAGTTCGGCGTCGAGCAACTCGAACAGCCGCGTGCCGCAGGTCGAGGCGCGCGCGAACGAGTTGACCATCAATCCGAGCTAGCGCACCGGCATCTGTAGAATGGTCATGAAGGGGAGCAACAGGGCCAGCGTGCCGACGCTGATTTGACCTGCGATCACTTTCTGGCCACCGAACCAGAGCACCAGGCCCATGGCGGTCAGGAACGAGAAATTCATGGCGCTGGTGTTGCCGACACGGATGTCAACGCGCTCATTGGCGAGATCAAGGCGCGTCCTGCTTGGGGCGGTCGAACTTTTCCAGCTCGTGCGGCTGCGCGGCGAAGGCACGCACGACACGGATGCCGCCGAGATTCTCATCCATCACCCGGATCTTTAACGATCGCTGATGCCCAGATATGGGAAGGTCAGGCTTCAATGACGGGGAAGGTGAAGGATTGACTGGTCGGGTTTCCGGGCCGAGCTTGTCGGCCGCTCAATCGAAAGCGTCATTTGAGGCGCTTTCTCTCCCGCGTGTAACTGGAAGACACGCTCGTCCAGTTCCTTGTCTACTTCCGTGAGACGATGATTGAGGCGAAGGTAGTCGGTCCAGGTCGGCGTTCGGAACGTTTCTGTCCACTGCATAGGCTTCTGAAGGTTGCGCTGGAGCGTCCAGTTCCGAGCACCGACGCGGCTGTGTACATGACGCCGCTGCCGCATGAGGTCGAGGAAGGCCTCGACATTTCTCTCGGCTATCAGATATTCGATCTTGACCACGATCGGGCCGCTTCTCGGCTTCAGATTGAGAGCGACAGCCGGGGCATCGAATTCCTCCAGAGGATCGGGCTCTGAGTCGCGGCGCTCGCGAAGAGGAAACAGAACGCCGGCTGCAGCGACGAACATCAGGGAGGCAGCGGAACCCTCCAGCGCCAGGGCCAGCGAATGGTTTTCGGCCACCGTGCCCCACACCCAGCTGCCGAGCGCGATGCCACCATCTATCAAAGCATAGTAGATCGAGATGGTGCGCCCCACGACCCAGCGCGGGCTTGCCAGCTGCACGCTCACACCGACCCCTGACCAGGCGGTGACCCAGCCCGCGCCGCCCAAAGCGAGTGCAATTGCCGCCACCCCGATCGAAGTTGTCAGTGCCAGGGAAAGTGAGCACGCCGCGCAGGCGACGCAGGAGAGCCTCATCAGCCGCTCCTGCGACAAGCTCCGTCTGAACAGGCTGTTGGAGAGGCCAGCGAAGACGGCTCCGGTCCCGAAGCCGGCCATGAGCGCACCATAGGCGAGCGGGCCTCCTCCCAGCTGGTCGCGGACAACCACCGGCAGCAGCGCGAGTATGGCGATGCTCGCCAAGCCAAAGAGGGTTCCGCGCGCGATCGCGGCCTTGATTTCCGATGACATCGCCGTGAAGCGCAGCCCGTCATAGATCGCCGTCCTCATCGACTCGCGTGGAAGAGGGGAAGAACGAACCTTCCACTTGCAGCGCCAAATAGTGGCCAAGGGTACGAAATAGGTGAGCGTGGTCACCGCGAATGCCGCCATAAGGCCAAACGAGGCAACTACAATGCCGCCGAGCGCCGGGCCCACAGTCCGGACGGTATTGAATCCAACAGAAAGCAGGGTGACGGCAGCGGGAACATCTCGTCGATCCACAATATCGCCAACCGACGCTTGCCAGGCCGGATCATTGAGAGCACCGCCGCTTGCGATCAAGAAGCTGAAGCCGAGGATCATCCACGGACTGACAAAGCCCAGCGCCACCGATGCGGTCAGCATCGCGGAGGCAGTCACCATAAGGCACCGACCGGCGAACATGACCCGGCGCCGGCTGAAATTGTCAGCGAGAGCCCCGGCGAAGACAGACAAGACGAAGGCGGGCAGGTTCGATGAAGCCTGAACCAACGCAACCATCAGATCGGAAGTCGAGATCGTTGCCATCAGCCAGCTGATGGCGACAGTCTGCATCAACCAGCCGAGGCTTGAAACCTGCGTGGCGAGCCAGATCGAGCGAAAGGTGGGCTGCAGAAGTGGCCCAAAGGTCGTTGGTGCAGCCAAATCTTCGTTTGATCCAGCCACCCTACTCATTTTGCGATCCTTTGCTTTCCGTTATTGTCGCTTCCCATGTAATCTAGGCTGAACCGTGGCGGCTGGAAGAATAGATGGACCCATTTGTCTCCGACGATGTGGCCACAGTTCCTCCTGACCAGTGGTCTGGCGGCCGGGACGCAGACATGGGCCGGCTCACTCGCCTTCGACGACATGTTGGTGAGCCGGAATTCACATGTCATTTGAGGCATCATGCTCGTTCGACGCGCTGCCGAGCGATTTTTCGCGAAACGTTACCCTGTTCTTTTGTTGGAAACTCACTCATCAGCGGCGTTCGATGCTGAGTGTGGCTTCCGAAAAGTGAGGACGCTTGCAGATCTTTGACAGGATCAATTCCCTGCTTGACGCAGACGATTGCCACGCCGCGATCGAAGACGCCCGCGCCCTGCTACTTCAATTCGAACAAAAGTCTGATGCGCTCACACATGCGATTGACGAGTTTCTGCTCGACCTGATGACATTGGCTTTCATTGTCGAATGTTACGGACGCGGCTTTGAACTCCTGGCGCGAACGCTTGCCCGTAGAAGGCTGGTGAAGATCAGACTTTTGTCGGGAGGGATTGGCCGGGCAGAAATGGTTCCAAAGTCTGATGGCTGAACCGGCGATCGCGCCGCGTTGCAATTGACGACGTGGCGACCGCCAAAAAAAAGGGCCATCGGAAAACCGAGGCCCTTTAGGTGTAAAGTCAAAACCTTCAGAGGGGAACAGCTGATACGATGGAATGGGAGGAAACCATCGCGTGCATCAGCTGTAAGCTTAATGGCTAAAAGTTGTGCAATGCGCAAACACACTTTGTGCAATGCAGCTATGCAGTAACGCAAAGCCTCAAGTTGCAAGATCGAGTTTGGAAATGTTTGCTGCTCGTACGGTGATGGGCGAGATCCTTAAGCGTATGTACGGCGGCATGATGGACGCTTGCAAGCATCCAGACAAGATTATCGCGAAGCTAAAATAAGAGGTTCGATCCAATCGGCGATGCTCAATAGCCGCGCCATTCTGGTTCAGCCGGGCGTTACATCGCCTCGCCAAGTTGAGGATGTATTGGTCGCGAGCAGCCGCGCGCCAATTTGGAACCCACGACCATATGCAACGATTGGGCACTGTCCGAAGAAGGCCGAGAACGGTTGAAAGTGCGCTAGATGGAGATATTCTGAATTGGAACGGGGGCCTGGTTCATCGCCAAAGCGAGACATGGATGAAAAGCAGATCGCGCCCAACGCCTGATCCAACCATTGCAACGGAAGTCCCCTGGTCGGAAAGCCTAACCGCATATGATGACAAGCATTTCGAGCTCTATTTGAAGCTCATGGACGCTTGCGCCGACAGTGCCAGCGAAGAGGAGATGGCGCTGGATGTACTGGGTATCGATCCGGTCAAAGAGCCCATCCGCGCCCGTAAGGCCCTTCGCAGTCATCTCAAACGGGTGCTCTGGTTTATGCATGAGGGCCATAAGGAACTGCTTCCAAGCCGGCCGCCTCAATAACTGCGGCGCCGAACAAGGTTGCACGGAACTTACCGAGACGCTTGAAGCGGGATATGAACATTGGGTCACGACTGAGCGTCCCACACAGGAAAACAACGTTGTTCCGCCCACGCCGAGACACATCCTGCTAAGGGCGATCTTCGCTCTCTAAAGCCACCACAGCTTGATCGATTGATTGCGCTAAGTGGGGATCGCCGTAGCGAAGTGTCCACTTTGGCGCGTGAACATCTAGATAAGCGCCTTGAAGCAGATCCAATGGCCGCCGGGCGCATATTTGAGGCGATAGTCGATGGTCGACTGGGTCTATCCGCTCTAGACCTACTGCTGAAACGGCCAAAATTACTAACGCCTGATCGACTTGCGCGACTTCTGACGTGGTACGACAGCCCAGTGGCGGGAAAGCGAGAAAGGGTAATCTCACTGCTGAAGGAGCCCTTCCTGGGCAGAAACGACATCATTACTTGGGCACATCGTTTACGGGAGGACGAGGACTTCCATATTCGCGAGGCCGGTCATCGCCTGTTGCGTGAGCATAGAGTTTCCTAAGCCCCGGAGCGGAGCATCCAGACGGGCATCGGTCTGGTGCCAGTCAGGCGGGTGAAGATCCGGGATCGCGGCGCGAATGGCGAGGTTTGATCGGGTGCGGTTCGCCTCATCGATCCTGCCGAAATCGGCGCGTCGGGCGCGAAGTCTGGATGCGCTGCTTCCCGTTCTCTACCTGCGCGGTGTTTCGACGGGCGATTTTCAGGAAGCGCTGAGCGCGCTTGTGGGCAAGGACGCGCCGAACCTTTCACCCTCGGTGATCACGCGGCTGAGTGGAACGCCGATTACGAGCGTTGGCAAAAGCGCGATCTTTCGGCGCGCCGCTATATCTATGTGTGGGCGGACGGGGTCTACCTGCAGGCGCGGATGGAAGACCAAGCCGAATGCATGCTGGTCCTGATCGGCGCCACGCCCGAGGGCAAAAAGGAACTCGTCGGCTTCCAGACCGGCATTCGCGAGAGTGCGCAAAGCTGGCGCGAGCTGCTGGTCGACGTGAGGCGGCGTGGCCTGAAGATCGCGCCCGATATTGCCGTCGGCGATGGCGCGCTTGGCTCTGGAAGGCGCTCGACGAGGTCTTTCCCGGCACTAGGCACCAACGCTGCTGGGTGCACAAGACCGCCAACGTCCTGAACAAGGTGCCGCTCTCGGTGCAGGCCGACATGAAGACGGATTTGCGCGAGATTTACGGCGCGCCGGCACGCTCAGCAGCCGAAATGGCGATCGAAGTGTTCGCCGAGAAATACGGCGCGAAGTACAACAAGGCGGTCGACTGCCTGAAGAAGGATCGCGAGACGTTGCTGGCGTTCTACGATTCCCCCGTCGAACACTGGGATCAACTGCAAACGTCGGACCCGATCGAGAGCGTCTTTGCACCGTTCGCCGCCGAACGGTACACACGAACGGCTCCCTATCGTCGAAGACCGCCAGGCTGATGGTCTTCAAGCTCGTCATGGCCGCCGCCAAATACTGGCATCGATTGAAGGGACAAAATCAGTTGCCGAAACTGCTCGCAGTTGCGAGGTTCCAGGACGGGATCGAGGTCATCAAATGAAGCCGCAAAGCGCCGCTTGATCAACCCCGTCACCCAAAATCCGTCATAGCTCATTTTCCGGCGCCGTGCTTGTAGACGTTGACCACCAACCGGCGCGAATCGAGCGTCTTGAAGTAGTCCGTGCTTCGGACTTTCCAGCCGAAACTTTCCAGGAGGTCTGCAATCTCGGCGAAATCCGCTGACCAGACCTTCGCAGCTGCCGTATCCCCTCGATGCCAGTTTCGTAATTCGCGGACCAGCCAGTCCCGCAGCTGTTTGTCCCACTCGTGGAACATCCCTGCGGTGACACTCAACCGGGTTTGGTCGCGTATGCCGCTCAGGAGCTGTTGAACTCAATGCCGGCGTCGCGAGCAGCCTCGTAGAAATCCCCGGAATCGTCTCAAACCGGCCTTTGCTTTGCTCCAGCACTGCGGGGCCAGATCCGGCGGCCCCCGCCGCGCTGAAATGCCTCGCTCCTGCGGCCTCACACTCGCCAGGAGGCACAAGTGCGGTCTTATGTAGCAAACGCACCAAGCGCCTTTAGCGTGGGCCCTTTGCCTTCTCGACCGGGAGCACTGGAAGCTTAGCTTGTTGCACTTCGGTTTTGAGAAGCTGTCCTATGCCTCCAACACATTCGTTCGTGTAGCCAGCAGCCCATTTAACAACTCTCTTCCCGCTGAGTGCGCACATAACCGGGACTAAGCCGCTTAGGAGCGTCAGGTAAAACGAAATCCAGATCCAGTCTGTAGAAAATAAACAGTTCATCCACAGCCATTGGTTGACCGTGGTGGCCGTCCCAGCGGCGAGGACGAAAGCACAGAAACATCCTAGGGCGGATACCGCCTTTACGTCTCTGTGAAACTCGAAAACGCTCGAATAGAACTTACCCCAAAAGCCATCTGGCATTTTTTGCCGTTTCTTTGGCTCCGGAATGTCCTCATCGTTGTCGTATAGGCTACCAAGCCGCGCTACGCGCTGGAACCACAAGTTGTCGCATATGTTTGCAGCAATCTGCCCGTCCTCGCCTCGGAAGCTCTCAATTTTCTGCTTGGCGTGATCGCGTATTTTGCTTCGGTAGCGGAATCTAACAAGGGCCAGATATGCAACGTTTACCGCCAACGCAGTGCCGGCAACCGGCTCTAGCATTGGTGCGAGTGAAGTTGCTGCGGCGCACTCTGCCAACAAAGCTACGCCCCACAGTGCAAGCAGCTACTAGGCGACGGACCTAATGGCTTCTGACTGGCTAGAGGCGCCAATGGGTGTGGATGGGGCCCACAAACTTTCAAAAATATTTGCAATGTTTTTCGCCCCAGCCTTATCTCCGAAGACGGCAACGGCGACACACTCGCTCTTATCCGCCTCGAATCGATAGCTGTCCGAATCCATTACTAGAAAATGGAATTTATACAAGTCTTGATAAGCAGCGGGAACTTCGCGCACCTCAACATTCTTATAGGCAATGAACTTTTCAAAAAACGGATGGTCTTGAATGCTTGATTCAGAGCCGTCCTCGACCAGAACCCTCAGCTTGTGGTCGGGCTCAGCCAAAAATAGAGAGGCCTGCTCTATAACTTCGCTCTGCCCGTAAACGCGCGGATTAAGCTTGCCAGAAAGAATAGACACAGATTCATTTGCGTGTTCAAACATAGCTTCAACTATGGCTGACGCATGGTCCTGCGATCCATTGTAAATTGGCTTGCCGTCCCTAAGGGCGGCCGCTAGTCTAAGGCGTGCTCGGTAAGCATTCATTGTGATAACCACCCCCAACGAGGCTGAAGGTCTTTTGTTCCGCCGCGCGCTCCGCGAGAATAATTCAAACTGAGTCTTTGTCAACAGACGAGTTGTTAACTTTTCGTCAATAAATACAGAAGGTTAGACGGTCCCTGTGCGAAACGCCGCGAACGCTGTGGGAAACTTTAAAAGACCGCTTGACAGATTCTCAGGGAAATCACCAGTCGAAATGGATGGTGTCGGCTCCTATGACCGTTAGGCACTGCAACAGGAATGCGGCGGTGAAACCGCCACGGCTGATCTTGTTATTCAGGTTGCGTTCCGTTTCATGAATGCCGACCGCCGCCAGCTTTTCGGCAAGCTGTGCATAGGTGACGCCCTTCCGCTTCAACTCTGACTTCAAAAGGTTCTTGGCTTTCGTCTCGTATTCGACGGTCTGCGGGTCGTCCTTACGTGCCATAGCCTCGCCTCAAAAAATATCATCACATTCGATGATGTAAGCCCATGTATTTGGCGATACAAGCCCGCATATACGGTGGCCAATATCACCAGATATGATGACAATGGCCCAACACTTCCTCCTTTCCGCCGAAAGCCGCACCCTCTCCCTGAAGGAGATTTACAAGGGTGGCGAGGAAAAGGCTTACGACACGTTCAAGCGCCTTCGTTGGGCTTCGACGCAAGGCGAGCCTGTTTGCCCGAAATGCGGGTGCTTGGATCATTACGACATTCCGACCCGTCGCAAGTTCAAGTGCGCCGCTTGCGGTGCGCAGTTCTCGGTTACGAGCGGCACAATCTTCGCCTCGCGCAAGCTGTCGTTTGTCGATCTGCTCGCCGCGATCTGCCTGTTCGTCAACGGTGCCAAAGGCATGTCGGCGGTCCAGTTCTCTCGCGATCTGGACGTTCAATACAAGACAGCCTTCGTGCTGGCTCACAAGCTGCGCGAAGTCCTGTGGGCTGAAACCAAGAACGAAACCCTTGAAGGCGAGGTCGAGATTGATGGCGCTTATTCGGCGGCGTGGTGCGCCCTGAGAACCGCGTAGAGGACCGCAAGGACCGCCGCATGAAGGAGAACCAGTCAGACCTCCGCCGCGTTGTGATCGCCCTGCGCGAGCGCGCTGGCCGCACCTTGACGTTTGTCCGTCATCGCGAAGCCGAAGGCGTCGAAATCGCCCGCGCTCGTATGCTGGCCGGTTCCAAGCTGTTCGCGGACGAAGCCAATCATTGGGACGCGCTGGAAGCTGATTACGCTTCGACCCGCATCAATCACTCGGAAAGCTACAGCGACGGCCACGGCAAGCATACGAACATGGTGGAGAGCTATTTCAGCCGCCTTCGTCGGATGGTCGCCGGTCAGCACCACCACGTTTCGCACCGCTACCTCTACCAGTACGCCAATCATGCCGCATGGCTTGAAGATCACCGTCGCCGGTCAAATGGTGGCAATGCCTTCGCTCTGCTTGGTGGTGCGCTCAATCATTCCGTGAGTCGCGTTTGGGCTGGCTACTGGCAACGCTAGACTGGCGTCGAATCAGGTTGCACTTTGTGCAATGCACAATCTAGACGAGTCGGCCAGAATCAGGCTATACGGCGCAAAATATGCGAAGATCGCAAAACGGGCGCGGTGGGAGGAAACCAGCCAAGCCTTTGAATCTAGATAGCTTTTTTGCACCCACACTATTATGTGGCAGGGTGCATTTGCCGCTGCCTTGACTCCGGCAGGCCGCGAGACTCTTATCCATCTCGTGAGGGGAAGAATCCTTTCGCCCAATACGACAAAGCCGGGGCTTCCGACCCCGGCTCCGTATCGGTAACCGCAGTGCTTTGGACGGCTTGCGGCTAGTCGTATGTACACGCGGGACCCTACTCGCAATCGACTCGCTGTCAAGTCGTCCAAGCGTCCTAAAAGGAGTTTAGGATAATGACGACCGACAATAAACCACCATACCAGCTCACATATGATGATGCAGTCGACGTTTGGCTACGTCATTGGGCTGGGCAATATCAGCATCACATTGCCGCCGTCTATGGCGTCAATCCGGGCCGCGTGAATGACGTTCTCAAAGGGCGGAAACACGCAGGTGCCGAACAGGTCGCCGCTTCGAAAAGGAGGGCTGCCTAATGGCTAGTAGTTCCGTGAAACTTCTTTGCGGCTCTTGCAAGGTCGACCTTGAAGGACCCGCGAATGCGAAGGACCATGACGTGATTGCGTGTCCCCGGTGCGGGCGCAGTGACACACTCAAAAACGTCGTGAGGGAAGTCACGAAGCATGCCGAGGAAGCGATGGCGCGCGGTCTTCAGAAAAGCCTGAGCGGCGCGTTCCGAGGGAGCAAGAACGTCAAGTTCTCTGGCAACCCCGTCCCACATCGCACCTATCGCTTCATCAGCGATATGAAACTTTGACATAGTTTCTACTCCTGCGGTCGGCTGTCATGGCCGACCGCTTCGGCCCGCCGCCGTCGCCAGCCCTTCGCCGTCTTGATGTTATTCATGAGCGGCTTCACAAGCGCGGTATCCCATCCCTTCGCCTGAGCGATACGCGTTGCGGTTTCCCGGTTCGACGCGCTGCCTTCCGCTTCATGCCTGAGAATCAGCCGGTAAAGCTCGCCCTTGCGGAAGCGGCTTGGCGTGCGCCGTAGCGGCACGATAAGCGACGGATCGCCCTTGTAGCCAAGGATGAGCAGCACCGCGTCAATGTGCTGTAGTTGGTGAGCCAGGTCCGCACCCTTGAACCGGATCGCGCCGGATATCTCGGATCGCTTGGCTACCAGCGTATTGATAGCGTGTTGGTATCGGGTGGAACGGACGGTGGGCGCTACTCTCGGCATCCCCGGATTTTATGGGAACCGACCCTTTAAGTCGTGCGGGAAGTTGGTGCGTTTGCTACATAAGACCGCACAAGTGCATCCCCATGCCTGACTGGCAGTGCGCTTCGCCGCAGGAAGAGTCCCGTGACTTTCCCGGCCTGGCAGGGCAGCTTGTCTCGGCGCCGCTGAATTCCGATCTGCAAAGCGGCCTCATCCCGTCACGCCCTGTGAAAAAAGGGCAGGAGGGCTACGGCTTCCATTTCAGCGTCAGCCGCTGAACGCTTGAGCCGGCTCTACGGCTATTCGGCTGGGGTTTTCCGAAGCTTTTCTAACACAAAGAGCTTGCCCTGGCGCACGGCGTACTCGATTGATTGCGCCTTCGCCAGATGCGCTGCAATCGCGCTGGCCAGCATGCAGCCCGTCCCGCGCATCGATGCGGCAAGACGCGGCGTGTCAAAGCGGACTGGTTCGTGATCGGGGCGCAACAGAATATCGGTTGATTGCGGTCCCGATGCATGGCCGCCCTTGATCAGCAGAGCCCGCGCGCCGGCTGCCAGCAATTCTTGGCCTTGCCACACTACGCCGTCCTCATCCACTGCCCGCTCCGAGCCAACAAGGAGTGCCAGCTCGAAGAGATTGGGGGTGACCAGACGGCAAAATGGCATCAGATCGCATTTCAGGGCGGCGATGGCGCCGGCTTCCAGGAGCGCCCGGCCTGACGTCGACGCCAGCACCGGGTCGAGCACTGCCGGCACCTGCGGATTTTCGCGCAGCACTCCGGCAACCGCAATGACGATCTCCACCGTGGCGAGCATCCCGAGCTTGATGGCCGCCACTTTGTTGGCCTGCAACCCCGCACGCATCTGACCGGCCACCAGACCGGGTTGCATAGAGTGGATTTCCATGACCGCATGGTGCGTCTGCACCGTTAGCGCGGTGACAGCAAGGCAGGTGCGCACGCCCATGGAGGAGAGCGTCTCGATATCGCGTGCAATTCCAGCCCCACCGCTGGAGTCTGATCCGCCGACCACGAGCACATGCGGTTCTCGCCTCAGCGCCATGGCTTTGTCTTTTCGATCCATTCTCGCGTGCGCGCTTCGGGATCGGCATTCAACGTGATGTCGGTGACCACCGCCGCGGTGTCCGCACCGGCCTCGAAGACACCGTCGAGCCGGTCGGGGTTGAGGCCGCCGATGGCGACCAATGGGATCGGCGCCACCCTATGCTTCCACTCGCTGATCCGCTCGAGCCCTTGCGGCGCCCATTTCATCTGCTTCAGGATGGTGGGATAGATGGGGCCGAGCGCGATATAGTCGGGCTCGGCAGCGATAGCCGTTTCCAGTTCGATATGATCGTGCGTGCTGAGCCCGAGCTTCAATCCGGCGTACTTAATCGCCAGCAGGTCGGCCGCAGCCAAATCCTCTTGGCCGAGATGGACGAAGTCGCAGCCTTCCTCGATTGCCGTGCGCCAATGGTCGTTGACGATCAGTTGGCAACCATGGACCGCGCAGACGCCGTTCGCGCGGCGGATTTCCGTCCGCAACGTGGCCTCGTCCCTATCCTTGATGCGCAACTGAACCAGCTTAACGCCAAGCGGCACCAGCCGTACGATCCAGGCGGCGCTGTCGAGGATCAGGTAGAAGGGATCGAGCTTCATGAAAATACTGCCCTGCCGATGGTCGGTGTCGATGGTATGGCGACGTCGCGCGGTTCGAGCATTCCGGAGCTGAAAGCTTCACGACCGGCCTCGACCGCCTTGCCGAACGCGCGCGCCATGCCGACCGGATCGGCCGCCCTGGCGACCGCCGTGTTCAGGAGCACGGCGTCAAAGCCGAGTTCCATGACAGTCGCCGCGTGCGACGGCCGTCCGAGCCCCGCATCCACAATCAGCGGAACGCCCGGGAAATGCCCGCGCATTGAGCGCAGGGCCGGAATGTTGACCGGCCCGAGGGCGGAACCGATCGGTGCACACCAGGGCATCAAGACCTTGCAGCCCGCCGCAAGGAGCCGCTGGGCGACGACGAGGTCGTCGGTGGTGTAGGGGAATACATCAAAGCCGTCCTCGCACAGGATGCGGGCGGCTTCGACCAGGCCGAAAACATCCGGCTGCAGCGTGTCATGGTTGCCGATCACTTCGAGCTTGATCCAGTTGGTACCGAAAACTTCGCGCGCCATCTTCGCAGTCGTGACAGCTTCCTTGACGGAGTGGCAGCCAGCAGTGTTGGGCAGGATTCTGACGCCGAGCGATCGGATCAACGACCAGAATTTTTCGCCGGCCCTGCCGCCTGCCATCTCACGGCGCAACGAGACGGTCACCACCGCCGTGCCCGATGCCCTGACCGCATCGGCAAGGATGGCCGGCGAAGGATACTGAGCCGTGCCGAGAAGCAGTCGGGAGGGAAGCGTCGTTCCAAGAAGGTCGAACATGCTAGCCTCCCTGCATGGGCGAGAGGATTTCAATCCGGTCGCCGTCGTTCAACTGGAATTCCGACCGGCTGGCTTTGTGCACGAGGTCGTTGTTGACGGCGGTCGCGAGCCAATCGCCCTCATAGTCAAGCGCGGCAAGCAGCCCGGCCAGCGTGGTGGCGGCAACCTCATGCGCTTCGCCGTTGACCATCAGTTTCATGAGCAAGCTCCTTGGTTCTGTCTTGACTGAAAACCAGGTCGGCAGCCCGGCGCGCCATGGCGGGAGCCAGGAGAAAACCGTGACGATAGAGCCCGTTGATCGCGATGATTTCACCGTTCGTTTCGACGCGCGGCAAATTGTCGGGAAAGGCTGGGCGGACGCCGACACCGGTTTCAACGATCTCGGCCTCGCCAAAGGCCGGGTGGAGGGCATAGGCGGTACCCAGAAGCTCCATCATGGAGCGCGCCGTGATTGGTCCGGCGGACTGGCTTTCAATCATCGTCGCACCAACCATGAAACGGTGATCGGTGCGGGGCACGGCATAAAGCGGAAAGCGCGGATGCAGCAAACGGACCGGCCGCGACAGCGAGACATCAGGCGTGCGAAGAATCAGCATTTCGCCGCGAACACCGCGCAGCCTGTCATCGGCCGCTGCCATTCCCATACAGTCTATCTGACGGGCGAAACCCGAAACAGGCCGGGCGTCGCAGCCGAAGTGGAATTTGACACCCATGGTCGCAAGCTTGTCATGAAGTGCCGCCATCGCCGGGCGTGGGTCGAGGTGAGCCTCGTCGGGGAAGAGCAATCCGCGGCGGAAGCGGCCGCCTAAGTCGGGCTCCAGCAAGGCAATTTCATCTTCCTCGACGCGCCGATAGCCCGTCGTGCGGCTGGCGAACCGGTCGAGCTCGCGCGCATCGCGCGGCGCGGCCAAGACCAGCGTTCCCCGTCGTGCTACCAAGCCGGGCGTTGCGGCGTCCCACCAGTCGGCGGCGTCGCGTCCGAGATCCAGCACCGGCTGCTCGGCGCTTTCACGCTCGCACCACGGCGCCAACATGCCACCGGCGAACCACGACGCATTGCCGCTAAGGGCAGGCCTTGTCTCGGCAACGGTAACCACCGCGCCGCGTGCGGCGAACTCGAAGGCGACGGTGAGGCCGGCAACGCCGGCCCCTTTGACCAAGACCTTCATGATGGCTCACGTGGCTGAGGTATGAGCGGCGCGCCGGTCACGTCCGCCGGCACGTAGAGATCGCCGCCCTCGCGGTATTTCGCCGCCATCGCCGCCATGCCCTCTTTCTGTGCCTCGGCGCGGATGTCGTGGGAAATTCGCATCGAGCAGAATTTCGGTCCGCACATCGAGCAGAAATGCGCCAGCTTGTGCGCCTCCTTGGGCAAGGTTTGATCGTGGAAGGACCGCGCTGTTTCGGGATCGAGCGACAGGTTGAACTGGTCCTCCCAGCGGAACTCGAATCTGGCCCGCGACAGCGCGTCGTCGCGGATCTTCGCCGCCGGGTGACCCTTCGCCAGGTCGGCGGCATGCGCCGCGATCTTGTAGGTGATCACGCCGGTCTTGACGTCGTTGCGATCGGGAAGGCCGAGATGTTCCTTGGGCGTGACGTAGCAGAGCATGGCGGTGCCGAACCAACCGATCATCGCCGCGCCGATGCCGGAGGTGATGTGGTCGTAGCCCGGCGCGATGTCGGTCGTCAGCGGGCCAAGCGTATAGAACGGCGCCTCGCCGCAAACGGCGAGTTGCTTGTCCATGTTCTGCTTGATCTTGTGCATCGGCACGTGGCCAGGCCCCTCGATCATCACCTGGCAATCCTTCGCCCAGGCGATCTTCGTCAGCTCGCCAAGCGTTTCCAGCTCGGCGAACTGCGCCGCATCGTTGGCATCGGCGATCGAGCCGGGACGAAGGCCGTCGCCGAGCGAGAAGGAGACGTCATAGGCGCCGCAGATGTCGCAGATCTCCGCGAAGTGCTCGTAGAGGAAGCTTTCCCGGTGATGGTGCAGGCACCATTTTGCCATGATCGAGCCGCCGCGCGAGACGATACCCGTGACCCGGTCAACGGTCAGTGGGATGTAATGCAGCCGCACGCCGGCATGGATGGTGAAATAGTCAACGCCCTGTTCGGCCTGTTCGATCAGCGTGTCGCGGTACACCTCCCAGGTCAGATCCTCGGCAATGCCGCCAACCTTCTCGAGCGCCTGGTAGAGCGGCACCGTGCCGATCGGCACCGGCGAGTTGCGGACGATCCAGTCGCGGATGTTGTGGATGTTGCGGCCGGTCGACAGGTCCATCACCGTATCGGCGCCCCAGCGGATCGCCCAGACCATCTTTTCGACCTCTTCGGCCATCGAGGAGGTGACAGCGGAGTTGCCGATATTGGCATTGATCTTGACCAGGAAATTGCGGCCGATGATCATCGGCTCGCTCTCTGGGTGGTTAATGTTGGCGGGAATGATTGCGCGTCCGCGCGCCACCTCATCACGCACGAATTCCGGCGTGACGAAGTCGGGGATCGCCGCGCCGAAGGCTTCGCCGTCGCGCTCGAGCTTGCCGCGCCGGATCTCGCGGCCAAGGTTCTCGCGGACGGCGACGAACTCCATTTCGGGTGTGATGATGCCGGCGCGTGCATAGGCAAGCTGCGTCACCCTCTTGCCTGCTTTGGCTCTGAGCGGTCGGTGGCGGATGGGAAATTCTGGCGTCAGGCGTTCGCCCGTCGCGAATCCGTTGTCCTCCGGCCGGACGTGGCGGCCGTCACAGTCCTCGACATCGCCGCGCGCCAAGATCCATTCGTGGCGAAGCCGGGCCAGGCCTTTTTGGATGCTGGTTTCGACAGCCGGATCGGTATAGGAGCCCGACGGGTCGTAGACGGTGACGGGCGGTTCGCCGGCTGTCGGATGGACGGAGATTTCGCGCATCGGCACCCTGATCTGCGGGTGGATGGCACCGGGCTTGTGGATCTTACGCGAAGCAGGCAGCGGTCCCGTTGAGACGGCTGGGGTGAGGGCATTCATCTTGAGGCTCCTTTGCTCATGCATTGGAGACCCAGTTCTGTGCCGGAAGGATGAAAAGACGCTTCTGTCGACCTGCCGAAACAGGACCTCGGGCGTGAACTCCCGCAGAGCGCTTGCACCGTCCCTACGCCAGTATGAACTGGATCAGGTTCAACGGGTCACTGCGCCGCGAAAGCCAGCAGTATCTCAGCCCCTTGCCGGGACTCCCCTGGTGAATGCCTCAAGTTGAACGGGCCGGCGTTGTCTTGTCAAGCGCATGTTCGTCCTGCGGCGGCGGTGGGCGGCAATCAAATTGGGCCCAAATTGGGCCGACGGCCTCGCCATGGGTCGCGGAGAAGTTCCGCGGGAGATAGGGCAGGTGTGGCCAAAGCTGCATTTGCCTCGTCAAACTTGATGTGACATTGACGTAGACGGAACTGCTGCGTTTCAAGGATCTTAAGCCGTCAACGCCTGATCGGAACAGAACTGGTGGGCCGCCCGAACGCCCCACAAACATCGTGCTCTCGATCACCTCTTATTGTCGCCGGAAAAGGGGTGATCGACCAATCGATCAAGTCGACCGCTCGCTGAAGGGCGCCCTCGGTTTCAGCACGGCTGGGCGAAGTGGCAATGACATGTCCAATCCAGTCTCGGAAATCCCCCTTCCTGACGATCGGTGTCTTGGGTTCAACATTCAATTTGACCTCGGCCACACCTGATATAGCAGCTGCCTGAGTGTCGCCACCAATCCAGTCGAGGGTGCCATCTTGATCAGGAAGCAGGAATCGCGCGGCCGCAGTATGCGAATGCTTTTTGCGCAGATCCCATTCCTCGCCAATGACAAGCTTGATGTGCTCGGTTACGAGGTCGACACCGTAAGCTAACTGGACCAGCTGAGGGTCGGGCGCGCCACTAAGACGCGGATTGATTTCAATGACAACTGGACCGCGTTTCGTGCACCGGAGTTCAATGTTAGTTGGCCCCCAGCCAAGGCCGAGAGCCCGCAAACAGCTCAGCGAAACATCGGCGATGCGCTCACGCTCCTGATCAGTCAGCAGGGCCGGATAGGTCACCTCACGAATGACGAAATGGGGGAGGGGACCAAAGTCATTGGCGCAAATCGCAACGACCTCATTCCCCATAACATTAATGCTATAGAACGGGCCCTGTGCGAATTCTTCGACGAGTATTTTCGGTGTAGACCGCCATATGTGCTTTCCGCCCAATAGATAAGTCGTATGTTCGGCTACGTCTTCGAGGCTGCGGCACAATCGGACACCGATGCTGCCGCTGCCTACTGCCGGCTTAAGAATCACGGGCAGGCCGATCTCTGCAGCCGAGCTTTCTACCTCCGCCGCATTCGTTGCCAACCGATAGGCCGGTATTGGAACGCCGGCCTGCGCGAGGAGTTGGCGTTGCTTGAATTTGTCGCAGCTTCGTTCAATCGATTCAGGGTTCGGTCCCGGTAGATCGAAATGCCGGCAAAGCTTGCCAACTGTCGCATAGATCGATTCATGGTCCCCGGCAAAGCCAGTAATGCCAGCAATGTCGTGGGTAGCACGCAGCCGCGAACATTCGCGGACCAACGCTTCGAGATTGCCAGTGTCGACACGGATTGCCTCAACGTTTTCCGCCGAAAGATAGTCGTACCGAGGTGGATCAGCCGTCAGAGTAATTGGATGAAGACCAAGACACTGAGCCGCTTGGACGTATAGCTGACCAGTACCCCTATGGCCTTCGACCAATATGAGCGCTCTTCTTCTTACCATTGCTGTTAATCCCGATGTTGCGTGCTGGCGGCGGTCCGAGGGTACCGGCGTCACTTTTATGGCCGTGCCGGACCTCAGACTCGCGGTGCCGTACCATTGTCAACGACTGACGGTTGTAAAAATCTTGTAAATTGATTTGAAGGATCTGTTGCAGCGTTGTTGATTAGGGCGGCGTCGGAGGCTTGCTCCGTTCAAACCAGGTTAGCTGGGGTTGGTGTGTGATCCCGTGGGCCTGGGCGTGACCTACCCCTCGGGTAGGGCACGCCAAGCCACATCAAACTCGCAGCACAAGAACATGCGCTCTGGTCATACCGGCTCATGGTGAGCCCTGAATCTGGAACCGGCCCGATGTGTAAGCAGCGAGTCGTCAAACGGCCCCATTCAATCATGGAGTCACATCATTTAAGATCGCGAAAGCTGTCATTGCGGGTTACGGAACTGCTTTCCGATGACATTCGAAGATGCGATCGGGCGTCAGAACCGGATCGCGGACCGCCGCTTCCACCTCGGCGAGCCCGGCTGATATAATCAGGTCTGAGGCTGCGCGCCCTGTCGTTCCCAGCATTTACATTAGGCAGCCTTGCCAAGATTGTCCCGCTGCAGAACCTGCCTGAGCGCATCGACGAACGTCCGAATATCTGTCGTACTATGGGCAGGCGTAACCGTCACCCTGAACCGCTCGGTTCCCACCGGAACACTCGGCGCCAGAATTGGCTGAACGTATATTCCATGCTGATCTAGAAGCTGGCGGGACGCTTCCTTGCAACGGAATGGATCACCAATAAGCACAGGAATGATGTGGCTTCGGGTCGGCATGACGGGGATGCCCGCCTCTTTCAGCAATCCGACTAAAAGTTTCGTTTTCCGGTGCAGATCAATTCGTTCTGAATCTGAATCGCGAAGATGGCGCAGCGCTTCCAGCGCACCAGCCGCTAGGGCTGGCGCAAGCGCCGTGGTGAAAATGAAACCTATCGAGAAGCTTCGTATGCTGTCAACAATGGAGGCAGGTCCGGTCACATAACCCCCCATCGAGCCGAACGCCTTACCTAGCGTTCCTTCGATGATGGTTGGACGATCCATGATGCCAAGTTCCGCGGCAATGCCGGCGCCTTTCGGACCGTACATTCCCGATGCATGAACTTCATCCAGAAACGTCATTGCGCCAAATTCGTCCGCCATGTCACAGATATCTTTGATCGGTGAAATGTCACCGTCCATTGAATATACCGATTCAAAAACAATGATCTTGGGTCTTGCAGGATTTACACTGCGCAGAAGCTCCCGCAAATGCGCAACGTCGTTATGCCGGAAGACGCGCTTTTCGGCCCGGCTGTTGCGGCATCCACTAATAATTGAAGCGTGGTTGTGCTCGTCAGAAAAAATAATTGTGTCCGGCATCAAAGATGCCAATGTACTCAATGATGAATCGTTTGAGCTGAAGCCGGAAACAAAAATCAATCCTGCTTCCTTATTGTGGAAACCTGCAAGCTCCCGCTCGAGCAACACGTGATAATGGTTGGTGCCACCAATGTTGCGGGATCCTCCCGATCCTGCGCCGTTGGCATCGATGGCGCGCTTCATTGCCGATAGCACTTTGGGGTGCTGCCCCATACCGAGATAATCATTAGTGCACCAAATGGTTATCTCTTTTCGGCCGTCGGGCCTATTGAGCCAGGCCTTTGGGAAGTTGCCAGACTGACGCTCCAGATCGGCAAATTCACGATACCCGCCACGGCCTTTGAGTTGCTCGATTCTTCCGGCGAAATACTGCACATAATCCAAATCAATCTCCTGTTGGGAAGCCGTTCTTCGGCGCGCTCAGTGCTGCTTCACAGCGCACCTGCGCCGGCCCATCGCGTCGCATCCCTCGACAAGCACCAGCAAGATTGGATTTCGACTACGCGCTTGATCTTGCGGGGGTTTCGGGCGCTCCAGCTAATTCGGGTAACGCGCCCCAAAGTGCAAGTGAAGAGAATGTTAAATCCATTTGTTACTGAAATGTCTGAATTGCATAGTGTCGCAAGGGATTTCATAATTCTGGCCAGTCGTCGTTCGATTCCTGTCGCGGCCTTGTCAGAGCTGCGCTCGGCGGGCTTTCGGGCCCAAGAGCCGCAATGCGCGAGGGCCGCGTCTTGTCGCGCAACAGCCCTTGAAGCCCTTCGGCGGCGAAACGCTCTGCCAACGCCATACGCAGCTTTTGGACTTGCTGGCCTGCCGGATCATCTCGACGGTGCCGACGTCATCGTCGGTCCAGCCGGTTCGGAGTCGCCTCAGAATCGGAATTTTCTGCCCATCAGACTGGAAATTGACATGTAAGCTTCCCGGCTCCTTCAGATGTCATCATCTCTCGCACACCATCTCATGCCACGCAGATGAGATCGCGCCTTCTTCTTTGGTCACATTCCATTATCAGGATCGGAAAAGAAGGGGTTCCTTGTTTTTTATATGGCTGAAACAATAATTTCACAAATAATTATGAAAACGGACATGTTTGCTGCAGACAATTAACGTACACGTACTTGTCTGCTGCTGAATAACAAAATATAGACAGCGATTATAACTTATAAAACGCGTCAATCGGACATTTCCGTACATCTGCAGCAGAGGCGAGGGGAGTCCCATGGGCCCTATGAAGATGCAGCCTGAGGAGATGGGCAGCCTGTCCGCGCGGATTTACAGCAAGGTGCGGGATGGCTTGATCATCGGCAATTTCGCGCCGGGCGACCGTCTCCTTATGCAGGATCTTGCCGGGCAGCTCGGAACCAGCATTACGCCGGTGCGCGAAGCCTGTCTGCGGCTCGTCAGCGAGCAGGCGCTCGAGTTGCGCTCCGGCAGGTTCGCCGCGGTGCCAGACCTCAGCCGCGCCCGCTACATTCAGATCAAGCTGATCCGCGTGGCACTTGAAGGGCTTGCGGCAGAACACGCTGCCGACCATTTTGCCCCCCCCGATCTCGAACAGCTTGAGACCTTCCGCGCCTCATTTGTAGAGAGCAATAAGGCCGGTAATATCAAGGAAGCGCGATCCTCCAATCGCGCTTTCCACTTCGGCGTCTACCGCCTGTCGCGTATGCCGATGCTGATCGGACAGATCGAAAGCATGTGGGCCTCGATGGGTCCAATCCTTAACGTTTACGATCGGGAAATTCCGCGCGGGTACACCGGCGCGGAAGAACATGACCATCTCATCGAGGCCTTGAGGGCTGGCGACAGGAAGAGGGCCCGCGAGGCGATCGAGAACGACATCCAGCGAGGCTCACATGGTTTTCTGCGCTATTTCGACGAGCGCGGCTCCGGCTGAGCTGAATTGCCCTAAGCACCATCGATTTGCGCGACGCGCGGTGTGCGCAGGCCGGCTGTTTCCCCGCCGTCTACAGTCACCACCGTGCCGTTGACATAGCTCGATTGACTCGAAAGTAACCAAGCGACGACATCAGCGATCTCTTCAGGGGCACCGAAGCGGTTGGCAGGGATCCGCAGTTCGAGCTGCTTCTTGCGCAGTGCATCGCTTATGATGTTGCCCATCATGCGTGTTTCGATCTGGCCGGGGCAGACAGCGTTGAAGCGGATCTCCTCGCCGAACTCCAGCGCGAGTGCCTGCGTCAGCCCGATGACCGCGGCCTTCGAGGCGCAGTAGGCAGCGAGCCCTTCTTCGCCCGTCTTTCCGGCGATGCTGGCCATGTTGACAACTGAACCCCTCCCATGCCGCAAGCCGTCCAGCGCATGACGGATGAAGAAAAAGACGCTGCGTGCATTAACCGCAAGGACCTCATCCCAATCGTCCTGGGTGGCGGTGGCGAAGGCAATGCGCTTCGACATGCCGGCATTGTTCACGAGCCCCGCGAGCCGGCCGTTGCCAAGTTCAAGCGCACGGTCGACGACACGGCGGCAATCGTCTTCACGGATGATGTCACCGGCAACGAACGTGACACCGTGATTGGCGCGTTCGAGCGCCGCGCCCGCTTCTGCATCTCGGCCGGTCGCCACCACTCTGGAACCGGCAGACGCAAGTTTCTCCACGCAGGCCCGCCCAATCCCGTGCGTGGCGCCTGTTACGATGATCATTCCAATTCACTCCATTACGCATTTGGCAACCGCACAGTTTGTGGGGCTCGCTTTTGGGCCAATCCCCGCCCCATCAAATCATGACGAACAACGTTGTCGTCTCCTAGGATCAGTGGATCAAGTTGTGACGCAGGTTAAAGCCGGTGGACTGGCCCAAGCGCCGGGCCGTCGGTCCAACGGCTAGATTGGCGACACTGCGCATGTGGCCATGTCTTTCCTCGCGTGATGGGGTGTTCCCTAGAAGCGGAGCGATATGCGGGTGTGACGACCGATAAGGCGGACCGGCTATTCCGATGGGGACATCCATACTGTCGCATGACCGACTCGTCATCCCCGCAAGGCCAGTAATGCCAGAAGTGCTGCACAACGCCAAGAACGCACACCCCCAATCAGTGTTTCGACTGTTCGCGGCACACGGGATCGGCCTCTCAGCTGACAAAACCATGTCGCAATGGCTGGACGTGCATCGCGATTTGCGAGCCTGGTGACGCGGGACCTTGCGCCGGCACGCTATCAAGGGAACCGGCCGCGACGGCTTGCCGGCGGAGGCTGTGCTGCCCTGCCCCTGCTCAAGCAGCACCACCCACTAAGCATCGGGAACCCGCGTTCCATTTAGAAGCCTCCACGTTGCGGGCCTTTGCCCGGCTGCCGGGAGAATGAAGTCGCAAGACAACACCCGCAATCCGGGCGCCGACCTCTAGGAAGAACTCAGGCTGGCAAGCGCCAGACGAGAGAAGTTGGAAAGCGGCACGGTCGTGCGCGGGGAACCGTCATTTCAACAATCATCCGACCGCAGCGTGTTATGGCACGCTGCCGTGCGGTTCAGCGCGGCTGTTGCAGCACGCGAATGCACTGGGCACATCTCCTCCCTAAAGACCCTATGACGATTTGGTCGATAGCGAAGTGCGGCTGCTGACCAATGGCTCTGTATTCGAAGGCCACGCTGATCGCTTTGACTTATTCGCCGGCGCTTGATGTCAGGCAACTCGATCGACAAGCCGCATACCGGTCGGTCGCGAGGAAGCCCACATCGCCGAGGCCAGTTGCATGGCTGCTGTCTCCGACCTCGTCTTTCGTCAAATGGATTGTGATCCCGGTCGAGGCAGCGAAACCGCGATTGAAGACACCTTCCCGGCTGAGCACCGGCTAATGAAAACCCTATTGACTTATAACTTATAAGTAGTACAGTAGCACTGTGAAAATGAACAACGGCGCGGATGGCCCTGAAGGCGAACTCGCCTAGACGGTACTACGATCCGCCAGCAAGCCTCTGCTCCCAAGGCAGACCGCGGAGCCGGCGAAATCGCCGGCTCCGGACCCGGGAACACACGAAAATGGGGAATCACATGACCAAGAATCACGCTTTCCGATCCATCCTCGCGGCGGCTTTCGTCACCGGCGTGGCCGTCCTGCCCAACGCCGCGCAGGCCAAGGATTGGTGGCCCTTCAAGATCAACGCGGCCAGAGGCGGCGATCTGAAAAAAGTCGAGGCACTCGACTATGTGCCGCTGGAAAAGGCCGAGAAGCCCTGGAACCTGTGCGTCTTGTTTCCGCACCTCAAGGACAGCTACTGGGTCTCGGTGGACTACGGTATTGTTGAGGAAGCAAAGCGCCTGGGTGTCAAAGTGACGGTCCTGCAGGCTGGCGGCTATGACGCGCTGCCCAAGCAGCTGTCGCAATACGACGATTGCGTCGCATCCGGTGCCCAGGGTATCCTCGTCGCCGCCATCTCGGAAGCCGGTCTGGCGGCCAAGCTGAAGGAGGGCGACGCCACAGGCCTTGTCCAGATCGCCGTCGCCAATCCCATTCTGGAAACTCCGATCACCGCGCGCATCACTCCCGATACCTACCAGAAGGGTTTTCAGGAGGGTGAGTACCTCAAGAAGTACCTCGGCGACAAAAAGACGACCGCGATCGGCCTGCCAGGTCCGCAGGGATCGGGTTGGGCGGAGAGCTATATGGCGGGCTTTCGCGACAGCATCAAAACCGGCAACATCAAGCTCGCGGCCGAGCTCTATGGTGAGCCCGGCGTTCCGCAAAGCCTGCGCCTCGTCGAGGACGCCCTGCAGACCTATCCCGATCTCAATGTCATCTGGGGCGGGGCTGCTGCGGCGGAAGCGGCCGTCAGCGCCGTCGCCGACGCTGGCCGCGACGATGTCGTGATCATGTCGTCTTACGAGAACCAGACGATGCTGAAGCTGGTCAAGGAAGGCAAGGTGCTTGGCTTTGCCGCCGAGTATCCGGTGATGATGGGCCGCATCAGCGTCGACCTCGCGGTGCGCGCCTTGGAAAAGAAGGACTATGAGAAGGTTCTGCTGGTCGCGCCGGGTATCGTGACCAAGGACAACGTCGACAAAATCGACCCGACGCAGATTTTCGCGCCCGATGGGTGGAAGCCTGAATTTTCGGTACAATAGTCGCATCTTCGATGGGCGGTAGACCTCGGCCTTGGCCTGCCGCCCTTTTAGCTTCGAGTTCGGTGGTGTCAGCGATGCTTGAACTTACGGGTATGACGAAGCGTTTCGGGGGTGTGGTGGCGCTTGACGGCGTTGATTTCACACTGCTGAGCGGTGAGGTCCACGCCCTTCTCGGCGAAAACGGCGCCGGCAAGTCGACGCTCATCAATCTGATAGCGGGAACCTATGGCTGGACCGAAGGCTCGTGCCGTATCGACGGCCAAACCGTTTCCGCGCTGACCCCGCAGAAATCCCGCGATGCGGGCGTCGCGGCTGTGTTCCAGGAATTCAGTCTCGTCCCCGACCTCACGGTCGAGGAGAACCTGTTTCTTGGACGCGAGATCAAAGGAAGGCTTTTCCTGAATCGGCGCGCGATGCGTGCCCGCGCGGAAGAACGCTTCCGCGACATTGGCTTCCACGTCGAGCTGGACAGCAAGATCGAAACGCTGACCCGGGCGCAAAAGCAGATGGTCGAGATTGCCAAAGGCATGCTTTCGGATGCCAAGATACTCATCCTCGACGAACCGACCGCGTCGCTTACCGACGGTGAAGCGGAAAAATTGTTCGCCGCCATCGCGGGCCTCAAGGCACGGGGTGTCGGGATCATCTATGTGTCGCACCGTATGGCCGAGATCCGTCGGCTCGCGGACCGTGTCACGGTCTTGCGAGGAGGGCGCAAGATCGACACCGTGGCCATCGCCGCGGCATCGGACGCGACGCTGATCGAGATGATGGTCGGCCAGCCGGTCGAACGACTTTATCCGTCAATCAGCCAGCGCCCCGCCGAAATAGTGCTGGCGACCAGGGGGATCAGTGTCTCCGGCACCCTATCCGATGCCTCCATCGTGGTCAGAGCTGGCGAAATCGTCGGCCTGGCGGGCCTGGTTGGCTGCGGTCGTAGCGAACTTTGCCGAGCCGTATTCGGCCTGGAGCGTGTGACGTCCGGTGAGATCGAACTCCATGGCGAGGTGGTCAGAGCGCCAGTGCCGCACAGCATGTTGCGTGCTGGACTTTGTTACTACCCGGCCGATCGCGGCGCCGAGGGACTGGCGCTTGGCCGGCCAGGCCGCGAGAATGTGACCATGGCGGCGCTCGACGACCCGAGACTGTCCCAGGCCGGACTGCTCAAGTCGTGGCGCGAGCGCCGGGCGATAGCCGCGCCGTTGAAGACCCTGGGTCTGCGACCGATGGCGCCCGAACGCGCGGCGTCGTCCTTTTCGGGAGGAAACCAGCAGAAACTCGTGCTGGCGCGCGGTCTGATGCGCCCGGTCTCGGTCCATATCTTCGATGAACCGACGGTTGGCATCGACGTCGGCGCCAAAAGCGAGGTCTACCGGCTTATGAAGACCCTGGTCGAGAACGGCGCGGCCATTCTGCTGTCATCGTCCGAACTGCCAGAACTCGTTCACCTGGCGAACCGCGTCTACGTCATGCGCGAAGCGCGCATTGTCGCCGAACTCAAAGACGACGGCATCACCGAGGCCGCGGTGCTGCGTCACTATTTCGACGCCGAAACCGGCGCCACGGAGGCGGCATGAGCCCTGACACGCTGCGGCGCCGTTTTCTGGAAACCGGCGGGATCGTCATCCTGCTTCTGGTCGCGGTCGCGGCCGTGGCCGCGATCGTCGAACCGCGTTTTCTGAACCGCCTGAACATCCTCAACGTCCTGCGCAATTTTTCCTTCTTGGCGATTCCGGCGATCGGCCAGATGATCGTCATGACCACCGGTGGCTTTGATCTGTCGGTCGGCGCCACCATGGCCTTGGCGTCCGTGGTCACGGCCGCGGCGATGGCCGCGATGCCCGACGCAAATGGGGTCCAACTGCTGGTCCCAGTGGCGCTGGCCTTGACCAGCGGCGCTTGTGTTGGCCTGGTAAACGGCACGCTGGTGGCGCGGCTTTCCCTCTCACCCTTCATGGTGACATTGGCATCGTTGTCGATCGTCGCAGGAATTACGCTCTATTACACGCAGGGCATCCCGATCTATGGCGTTTCCGACGCTTTCGTCGATGCCATCGGGCGAGGCCAGGTGCTTGGCCTGCCGCCGGTCTTGCTGCTGGCGATCGCGGTGATCGCCATCGCCATCATTCTGCAGCGTCGGACCGCGCTCGGGCGCCACTTCTACGCCGTCGGCGGCAACGTCGGCGCCGCCCGGCTGTCGGGCGTGCGGACTCACCGCGTGTTGATTACCGCCTATGTGGTCTCCGGTCTCCTGGCCGCGCTCACCGGCGTCCTGATCACCGCTCGCATCGGTTCTGGCCAGTCGACGATCGGCGGCACGCTGGGACTGGAGACGATCGCAGCGGCGGTGATCGGCGGCGTTTCATTGCGCGGCGGCTCAGGCCGCGCCGAGAACGTCGCCATGGCGGCGCTGTGCCTCTCAATCATCGCCAATGCGATGAACCTCACGCAGATCGACAGCAAATTCCAGACGCTGGTTCTCGGTTCGGTGCTCATCGGCGCACTGGCTTTCGACCGAATTGTTCAGGGGAGGCGGGCCAATGTCTGATCGTCCAGACATGGCGGCTCCGGTTGTTCTTGACCGCGCTCGCCCGGACATCCGCCAGTTCGCGGCGCAGGCCAAGCTGCCGGGGCTTGTATTCCTGGCCCTGCTGGTTCTCGGTCTGCTCGACCCGCGTATTGTTTCAAGCGGCAATCTCTGGAACATCGCGATCCAGACCAGTTATCTCGCACTGTTTGCCATGGCGCAGACCATGGTGCTGCTGACGCGCGGCTTCGACCTTTCGCTTGGTTTTACCGTCTCGCTCGTCAGCGTCATATCGGCGATGGTGATGACCGGAAGCGGCGATATGCCGATCCTGTGGGGAATCGTCGCCGGCCTTGGCGTCGGGCTGCTTATCGGCGGGCTGAACGGCTTCCTCATCGCCGGTGTCGGCATCAATCCACTCGTGACGACGCTTGGCATGGCCAACATTGTCATGGCACTGGCGTCAACCGTCAGCGGCGGCTTTCCCGTGCCGGGCATTCCCGAGGCCTTCACGGACGCCTTGGCGGAGGGACGGCTGATCGGCATTCCGGTGCCCATCCTGTTCGCCGCGCTGTGTTTCGCACTGCTGTTCCTGGTCCTGCGCTTCACCGTGTTCGGCCGCGGCCTGTATCTCATCGGCGCCAATCCTCGCGCGGCGAAGGCGGCGGGCGTTCGAACCGGACGTGTCGTTGCGATCGACTACGTGGTCTGCTCGCTGCTGGCCGCGATTGGCGCCATGCTGCTCACCGCGCGCACCGGATCGGGCGAGCCCAATCTCGGCGGCAACCTGACCCTGGAATCGATAGCGGCGGCGGTGGTTGGTGGCGTGCGGCTGACCGGCGGCGAGGGAGGCGTCACCGCGGCTCTGCTGGGTGCCCTGTTCATCACGGTCATTTCCAACGCCATGAACCTCATGCAGGTCGACGGGTATCTCCAGCAGGTTTTGTTGGGCCTCATCATTCTGGCCAGCCTGATACTGGGCCGCGATCACAAGAAACGCTAACAGCTTCGGACCTATAAATGGCTTATCAAGTCTGCATCGATATCGGCGGAACGTTCACCGATTGCCTGGTTTCCGAGCCCGGTGGGAAAATCTCGATCTTCAAATCGCCGACGACGCCCGGCGAATTCGAGAAGGGGTTCATCAACGTGCTGCACGTGGCGGCGGCCGGATACGGGCTCGATCCCGCGACGTTCATGACCAAGATCGACTTGATCGTACACGGCTCGACCGTCTCGACCAACGCGCTGGTCGAGCGCAAGACCGTCAAGGTCGGGTTGATCCTCAACGAAGGACATCAGGACATCCTCGTCTTGCGCGAGGGCCCGCGCAAGGGCGCCTTCCAGTGGCGGCTCGACTATCCGGAGCCTTACGTCTCGCGCCACCTGACGAAGACGGCGCGGGGCCGCGTCGATGCGCGCGGGCGGGAGCTCACGCCTCTGTCGAGATCCGATGTCGAGGCGGCGATAGCCGACTTCCGGCGCTATGGGGTCGAAGCGATAGCGGTCGGTCTGCTTTGGTCGGTCGTCAATCCCATCCATGAAACGACGGTGCGCGATATCATCGCGCAGGCATGGCCGGAGATCCCGGTGACGCTTAGCCATGAAGTCAATCCGATGTCGCGCGAGTACAAGCGCATCATCGCGGCCGCTATCGACGCGTCGATCAATCCGATCGTGCGAACCTATATCGAGGACTTGCGGCAAGCACTTTCGCAGGCTGGTTTCCAGGGCGAGCTGCTGCTGGCCAACTGCGTCGGTGGAATGATGCCTCCCGCCGAGATGCTGCGGCGGCCAATCTACAGCGTCATGTCGGGGCCGACGCTGGCGCCGATGGCGGCGCTGGCGCTGAGCGACGAAGCCAACGTCATCGTCGGTGACATGGGCGGCACCACCTTCGACGTCTCGGCTTTGCGTGACCACCAGATCATCGTCACCCCGGACAGCATGATCCACGACGACTCGCTCGGCATCGCGAAGGTGGATGTGAGATCGGTCGGCGCCGGCGGCGGGTCGATTGCCTGGGTCGATGATGGCGGCCTGCTGCGGGTCGGTCCACAGAGCGCTGGCGCGCGGCCCGGGCCGGCATGCTACGGAGCGGGCGGAACCGCGCCGACGGTCACCGATGCCAATGTCGTGCTCGGCATCATTGACCCGGATTATTTTCTTGGCGGGCGGATCAAGATCAGCCGCGAACTGGCCGAGAAAGCGGTCGCGAGCATCGCGACGCGGCTCGGCATCCCGCTGCTCGACGCGGCTTACGCCATCCAGACCACCAGCAACCACAACATGGTCGGGGCCATCGAGGAAATCACCATTCGCGAGGGCATAAACCCACACGACAGTTTCTTTGTCTGCGGCGGCGGCGCGACCGCCATCCACATCGCCGAGATGGCCGACATATTGGGCTTGAAACGCTACATGATCCCGCGCTTCATGGCTGGGTTGAGCGCGTTCGGCGGGTTGATCTCTGATATCACGCGCGAGGAAAGCGCGGTTTTCCTGACCTCGACCCGGCGCTTCGACGCCGCTGGCGTCTCCGACATCCTGGCGCGGTTGAAGGTGTCGGGCGAGGCATTCCTCGAACAGGCTGGTGTTGAGCCAGATCTCCGGCGTTTCGAGTTCTCCTTTCTTGGTCGCTACGAGTACCAGTCCTGGGAGATCGAGGTCCATTTCGAGGCCAATGAGCCGCGCCTCGAAGCGGAAAAACTCCCAAGTCTGGTCGAAGCGTTCCATCAGATGCACGAACGCATCTATTCGATCAGATCCGATCGCGACGTCGTCGAATTCACCAACTGGAAGCTGCGCGCGGTCGGCAAGCGGGCTAATCAGGATGCCTGGAAGGACTTCAGGCTGGCCGACCAGGCGACGTCGCCGGTCGCCAAGGCCCATCGGCCAGCTTATTTGCATGAAACCCGGCGGACGAGTTCTCTGCCCGTCTACGACATGGACCAGCTGGGCGCGGGGGCGGCGCTTGACGGCCCCTGCCTGGTGGAGGCGACGACGTTCACCGCCTTCCTCAAGGACGGACACCGTGGGCGCGTCGACCCGCAAGGCAACATTGTCGTGACAGTCGATTGACTCCAACCTTCGCTAACAAGGCACCGCAAAATGAATTCACCTGTCATTCGCCTGGAGACACCAACGCGCCGCGTCGATCCGTTTCTGATGTCGGTTCTGAAAAGCCGGTTCGAGGCCGTCGTGCGGGAAATGACGCTGGTCGTGATGCGGGCCAGCCGCTCAGCGGTGATCAAGAACGCCCGCGACCTGAGCTGTGCGATCCTGACCTATGATCACCGCCTCGTTTCCACCGAGGACGCGCTGCCGATCCACGTCATGTCGATGGATCTGGCGACCCGTCCGATAACGGAGTTGTTCGACGATATCGCCGACGGCGACATCTTCCTCAACAACTGCCCATACACTGGCGGCACCCATCATGCCGACCTGATCATGGCGATGCCGATCTTTTTCGACGGCAAGCCGCTGTTCTGGGCCGTGGCGCTTTCCCATCACGCCGATACTGGCGCGCCGACACCTTCGACCTATCTGCCATTTGCCAAGAACGTTTATGAGGAAGGCATCCACTTTCCCTGCGTGCGTGTGGTCGAACAGCACCGGGAGAAGCAGGACATCCTGCGCATCGGCATGATGCGCAACCGTGTTCCAGACATCTGGCTGGGCGACGTGCGAGCCCAGATCGGCGCCTGCAGGACCGGTCGACGCCGTCTCTTGGAACTGCTTGAAAAATACGGCCGCGACACGCTGCTGGATTTTGTCGAGGACTGGTTCGACTACGGTGCACGTCGCGCCATCGCCGAAATCGCCAAATTGCCGAAGGGCAAGTTCTCCTACGAGGTCCGCCATGACCCGGTCCCCGGCGTGGCGGAGGAGGGCATCCCGGTCAGGATCACCATCGATGTCGACCCTGAAGCCGGCGAGATCACGGTCGATGTGCGTGACAACATGGACAACGTCCCTGGCGGTCTCAATCTGTCGGAAAACACCTGCACGGGCTCGTGCCGCATTGGCGTCTTCAACAATCTCGACGACGGCATCCCGCACAACGAGGGCGCCAAGAGCCGGATCAAGGTGTTGATGCGGGAGGGAAGCGTGGTTGGCAAACCCCGCTACCCCGTAGGCACCTCGGTGGCGACCACCAATGTCAACGACCGGTTGATCATCGCCGGCAATTGCGTGTTCTCGACGATGGGAGAACCCTATGGCCAGGCCGAGAGCGGCTCGCACCTGCCGGCGGGGATCGGGGTGATTTCAGGCAAGGATCCGTTCAAGGACGGGCAGCCCTACGTCAACCAGGTCTTCATTGGCTACGCCGGCGGCGGGGCGCGTCACGGCTATGACGGCTGGTTGACATATTGCGGGCCGGCGAATGGCGGCCTGATCGCGCTGGATTCCGTGGAGGTGGACGAATCCATGTATCCCATCATCATTGAATCGCGCGGCGTGGTGGCGGATACCCAAGGCATTGGCGAGTTCGAGGGTGCTCCCGCGGTGGGCGGTGTCTTCTATCCCGTCGACCACGAGATGACACTGGTCTACTCGGCCGATGGCACAACCTTTCCGCCGCGCGGCGTGCTCGGCGGCGGTGACGCCAAGGCCAGTCGCAGCGCCAAGCGCGGCACGGACGGCAAGCTGGTGGAATTGCCTGCGTTCCATGAGGAGGCGTGTCGCGCCGGCGAGCGCATCGAGTTCGTTGCCTGTGGCGGCGGTGGCTATGGCGACCCGACCAAGCGCGATGTCCGCCGTGTCGCGGCCAGCGTTGACCGCGGCTGGCTGACGAGCGAAGCGGCTCGCCAATCCTACAAGGTGGCCCTGGTGCTGGACGCCGAACAGGGCGTCTGGGTCGTCGACCAGGATGCCACCGCGCGCCTTCGGGCGGCCTGAGCCAGCGCGAAGAGAGGTCGCCAGCAAATGACCGGCGGCTTCGATCACGCCCGCTTGGCGGCCGCGTCCTGCTCGTCGAAGTACCGCAACAGGTTCATGCCACCGCGCACGATGTCGCGTTCGATCGCCTTACGCGCCACCTTCTTGTTGCGGGTCCGGAACGCTTCGATCAGCGTCTCGTGCTCCTCCGCGCCGATGTAATCGTTCTCGGCCTGCAGATAATACACGTTGAGGATAGGGCCCATCGAGACCCACAGGCTTTCGATCTGGGCGATCAGCATATCCATCTTGGACAGGCGGTAGACGCCGAAGTGGAATTCACGATTGGCGCGACGGGCGCGGTCAGCGTCGCCGGACGTTTCGCCGGCCACGAAATCGCGATGGATCTCGACCAGTTTTGCAATGTCCTTCTCCGAAACATGCTCGACGGCGAGTTCGGCCGCTAGTCCCTCGAGCGCGATGCGAATGAGCCGGACCTGCCAATAACGCGACCGGGTCAGCTCTGGAACGGTGATGAACCGCCCCGACCGCAGTTCCAGCGCCTGCTCGCTGACGAGCCTGAAACAGGCCTCGCGCACAGGCGTGACGCTGGTGCCCAGCCGTTGCGCCAGATCCTGCATCAACAGTCTTTCGCCGGGCCGGAAATTGCCGGCGATCAGGGCTTCGCGCAGCGAGATATAAGTTCTCGCCGACAGACTGCCTTGCTCGATTGGCTGCATCGTGCTCATGGTCCACCGCTGCAATCTTGGCCGCACCGAATCGACAACGGATAGTGCGAGACGCTCTTATATCCTATAAGTCCGTTGCGAAACATGGCTAGGAGCTGGCGGGTTTCCCAGCGGAGAGCTTGCGCAGGATTGTCTCGATGATATCCAGCGATTTCTCGACTGTCGCCCGGTCATGGCTCCCTGACAGGTAGAGACGCTTGAGCGGAAGCGGCTGGCCGATCAGCCGGTTCGCCACCATCTCTCTGCGGAATGCAAGATCGAAGACATCGTCGTTGCCCAGCAAGTCCTGGTAGTCGCGGTAAGGACCGCTGAGGAAATAGATCAGCCAGACCGAGCCAAACCCGGCGCTCTGCGCGGGCAGGCCGAGGCGATCGATAATGCCATCCAGCTGCGTGCGCATGAAAGCGCCGAGGGCAAACAGGCGGTCGTAGAAGCCTGGTTTCGACAGCTCCTCGATCGTCGCCTGCATGGCGGCGAGCGTCGACGGCGTGCCGTTGAAAGTACCGCCCATGAACACGGATCCTTCCCCGGTCCGGCCGACGAGCGCCATGAGATCGCGACGACCGGCCACCACGCCAACGGGATAGCCTGAGGAGGCCGCCTTGCCGAAGGTCGCGAGATCAGGCGTGACGTCGGCGATCGACTGATAGCCGCCGAGCGCGTGGCGAAAGCCGGTGATGACCTCGTCGAAGATCAGCACGACACCATGATCGCTGGTCAGGCGACGCAGCTCGCGCAGGAAAACATCCGTCGCGATCACCGACCCCATATTGTGAGCGATTGGCTCGATGATGATCGCCGCGACCTCGCCCGGATTGGCCTTGAGATAATCCTCGACGGCGCCGGCATCGTTGTAAGGCAGCACGATGGTGTGACGGGCGGCATCCTCGAGGATGCCGGCGCTGATGGGATCGTACTTGCCGATCGCCTGCGCGTGCGACTGTACGTTCATGGCGACATAGTCGTGCCAGCCATGATATCCGCCTTGGAACTTGATGATGCGCTTGCGACCGGTGGCGGCGCGGGCAAGGCGCAGGGCGTGATAGGTCGCCTCTGATCCGGAATTGCAGAAGGCGACGAGATCCGCGCAAGGGATGCAGTCGACCAGCGCCTCCGCCACCTCGATCTCCAGCCGCATCGTTCCCGCGCCGACAAGATCGATGTCCTGGGAGACCGCAGCGATGCGTTCACGCACCGCCGGATGACAGTGGCCAAGCACGTTGGCGCCGAAGCCGCAGTGGAAGTCGGTGTACTGGTGTCCCTCGACGTCGTAGAGAAACGCACCCTGCGCCCGGGCAAATACATGCGGCGCGCCGAGCCTGCGGCTCGGGCTGAGCAATCCGCCCGGCATCACCGCACCGGCGCGCTCGATGAGTCGGGCCGTGTTATTCTGATCGGTCATCGGAATGTCCGTGTCCGTGCATGGCTATGGTTGTCCGCCGGCTCAGCCGAGGGCTTCAAGAACGGTGGCCTCGATTCCCGCCGCGTCCAGCCGGTAGTTCTTGTAGAGATGCGTTGGCGGCGCAATCAGGCTGTATTCGTCGCGGATGCCATGGCGTATCAACCGTGCCGGGCTGCCCGCCTCCGCCAGGATTTCCGCCACGGCGCCGCCCAGACCGCCCAGGATATTGTGTTCCTCGATGGTTAGAATGAAGCGGGAGTGAGCCGCGGCCGAGAGCACTGCCTTCGTATCCAGTGGCTTCACCGTATGCATGTCGATCAGTCCGACGGATTTGCCCGCCGCACGCAGCGCGCGGTAAGCCTCCCTTGAGGGATGGACCATCGAGCCACAGGCGATGATGGTCAGGTCCGATCCTTCGCCGTGAACGATCGCCTTGCCGAACTGGAAGTCGACGCCGTCGTCTTCATAGACCAGCGGTTCCTGGCCGCGGCCAATGCGGAAGTAGATTGGCTGGGCATGATTGACAGACGCCTTGACGGCGGCCGCCAGTTGCGGGCCGTCAGCCGGCGCGACGACCGTGAGGTCGGCGATGCTTCGCATGATGGCAAGATCTTCCGTCGCATGGTGGGAGGTGCCGTAGAAGCCGAGTGAAATACCGGCATGATGACCGATCAGCCGCACCGGCAGCGCCGAATAGGCGACGTCGGTTCTGATCTGTTCGCAGCACAGCAGCGCCAGGAAAGAAGCGAATGTAGCGACGAACGGCATGGCGCCGGTGCTGGCCATGCCGGCAGCAGCCGAAACCATGTTCTGCTCGGAAATGCCAAATTGCGTGAAGCGTTCGGGAAAGCGTTGCGCGAACCGCACCAGCCCGTTGGAATATTGAAGGTCGGCCGTACCGGCCACGACCGGATAACCGTCTTCGACCAGATCGATGAGCGCATTGGCCAGGTAACTCAGGCCAGGCGCGCGCGCGTTGATCTGGCGGTACTGCCAGGAGTTGGTATCGATCGGGCCGTTCATTGTGTTTTGCCTCCACGCTTGATCTCTTCGGCGGCCAGGGCCTCGTCCGATGGCGCGAGATAGCCCAGATGCCAGCCGGGTTCGGTTTCCATGTAACCAACGCCCTTGCCTTTGGAGGTCTTGGCAATGATGCAGACGGGCCGGGTGCGGTCTGCCTCGGCCTTCAACTGTCGCAGCAGCGTCGCGAGAGCGACGACGTCGTGCCCATCGACCTCGTGCACCTGCCAGCCGAACGCCGCCCATTTGTCGGCCAACGGTTCGATGCCGATGATGTCGTCGACCTGCCCGTCGAGCTGGTATCCGTTACGATCGACGATGGCGATCAGATTGCCGGCCTTATGGTGGGCGGCAGACAGCGCCGCTTCCCAGACCTGGCCCTCCTGCATCTCGCCGTCACCGAGCAGGACATAGACATCGAAGCGCCGGTCAGCCGCACGGCCGCCAAGCACCATACCGAGGCCGCCGGACAAAGCATGGCCGATCGAGCCGGAGCTGAAATCGACGCCGGGCACCTTGCGCATGTCGGGATGATCGCCAAGCGGATTGCCGAGCCGGGTATAGCCATCGAGAACGTCCTTGGAGAAGAAGCCCCAGTCGACCAGCAGCGGATAAAGGCCGACCGCGGCGTGCCCTTTGCCCATAAGGAAGCGGTCGCGGTCCGGCCATTGCGGCTCGCCGCGCCTCAGCCGCATCGCATCGTAGTAGAGCGTGGCGAATATTTCCGCGCAGGAGAACACCGACGAATAGTGGCCCACCTTGGCGATCTGGATGAGACGCAGCGTCTCGAGGCGGACGAACTCTGCCCTGTCGCGCAACAGGGCGATCCGCTCCGCGTCGGGTGGCAGGGTGTTGTTTGAAGGAGTGGGTGCGTTGGCCATTGGACGTCACTCTCGGGATCATTTTTTCTCGACAACTTATAAGTTATAAGATATTTGTCGCTGAAGCAACCGCCTATCTGGTCGCAAGGAGAATTTTGATGAACAACGAATCGCGCGTGCTGGACATGGCCAGGCACTTTCATTCCCAAACCGATCCACGCCTGCATGAGGATCATGGTCCGTTGACGATCGTGGCCGGCGAAGGCGCGACCGTCACGGATGACGCGGGCAACCGCTATATCGAGGGCATGGGCGGACTCTGGTGCGCCTCGCTTGGCTTCAGCGACAGCCGGCTGGCTGTCGCTGCTGACCGCCAGATGCGCAAGCTCGCCGTCTACCACACCTTCAACCACCGCTCGAACGAGCCCACCGTCGAACTCGTCGAGCAGCTTACCGCGTTGGCGCCGTTCGACAACGCGCGCGTTTTTCTGGTCGGCTCCGGTTCCGAAGCCAATGATACGATGGTCAAGCTCGCCTGGTACTACCAAGCCGCGCGGGGGCGCCCGGAGAAACGCAAGATCATCAGCAGGTTTGGCGCCTTCCACGGCAGTACGATCATGGGCGCGGCGCTGAGTGGCCTGCCGCATATGCACAAGTCCTTCAACCTGCCGCCGCTTCCCGTCATATTCGCGGCGCGGCCATTTCACTATCTCGACGGTCTGCCGGCCGAGGCGGAGCATGACTACGCCACGCGCCTGGCCCAGGAACTCGAGGCCCTGATCCTGGCGGAGGGGCCAGAGACGATCGCCGCGATGATCGCCGAGCCAGTCATGGGCGCCGGCGGCGTGCTGGTACCGCCGGAGGGTTATTTTCCAAAGGTTCAGGCGGTGCTGCGCAAATACGACATCCTGATGCTGTCCGACGAGGTGGTCTGCGGCTTCGGACGCACCGGAAATTGGTTCGGCAGCCAGACTTTTGGCATGGAACCGGACATGCTGTCGGTCGCCAAGGGGCTTTCATCCGGTCATCTGCCCATTGGCGGCGTCATTATCTCCGACAAGGTCTACCAGTGCGTCGCCGATGAGGCCCACAAGGTCGGCGTGTTCGGCCACGGTTTCACCTATTCCGGCCATCCGGTGACAGCCGCCGTCGCCGCCGAGGCGATCAGGATCTACCGCGAGATCGATCTCGTGAGCCAGGCGCGCCGTCTCGGCGATTATCTGCATGCAGCGCTCGCGGACGCGCTCAACGACCATACACTGGTCGGCGAGGTCCGCGGCCGCGGTTTTATAGCGGGGATCCAGATCGTCGAGGATCGCGCCACCCGTCGCGCCTTTGCGCCGGAGCTGCGAATTGGCACCGATGTCGAGCGGCGGTGCCGCGAGCACGGAGTCATGATCCGCAACATGGGCGACGTGCTGGCAATCTGCCCGCCCTACGTCATCGCCCCTAAAGAGATCGATTACATGATTGATGGCATTCGCGCGGCTCTTGATGAGACCGCGGCGGCCCATGCGCGGACTGACCAGTCGGCATGAACCCGCCCGGCGAGGCGGCGAGACATCGCTGGAGGGGCCGGCCGCGCGAAAGGCGCTTGGGCAAGCGCGAGCCGCAGCCAGCATACAGGATCCTGATTGTCTTATCCGAACGGAGGCCAGACCATGCTTCAGAAAACCAGCCATTTCATGCGCCAGGCCAATCTCATCAACGGCGAGTGGGTGCAGGCCGACAGCGGACTGACGGTCGACGTCAACAACCCGGCCACCGGTCTCAAGATCGGCACCGTGCCGAAGTCGGGCAAGGCCGAGACCCGCCGCGCCATCGAAGCCGCTGCAGAAGCTTTCAAGACCTGGCGCAAGACGACCGCGCTCGAGCGCTCGAAGCTGCTGCGCAAGCTGCATGACGCGATGATGGACAATCAGGACGTGTTGGCCGAACTGCTGACCATCGAGCAGGGCAAGTCGCTGTTCGAATCGAAGGGCGAGATCGGCTCGGCCGCGGCCTATATCCTCTGGTTCGCCGAGGAAGGCCGCCGCACCTATGGCGGCGTGGTGCCGTCACCCTGGGCGGATCGCCGCATTCTGGTGACCAAGGAGCCGGTCGGCGTCATCGCCGCTATCACGCCGTGGAATTTTCCGTCCTCGATGCTGGCCCGCAAGCTCGGCCCGGCGCTCGCCGCCGGCTGCACCGCGGTCGTAAAGCCCGCCTCGCAGACGCCGTACTCGGGTCTTGCCTGGGGCGCGCTCGCCGAGGAGGTCGGTTTCCCGAAGGGTGTCATCAATGTCCTGACCGGCTCGGCCAGCGAGATCGGCGATGAGATCTGCGCAAATCCGCTGGTGTCGAAGATCACCTTCACCGGCTCGACCGAGGTCGGAAAACTTCTCATTCAGAAGTCGTCCGTCACCGTCAAGAAGGTGTCGATGGAGCTCGGCGGCAACGCGCCGTTCATCGTCTTCGATGACGCCGACATCGAGCGTGCCGTCGCCGGTGCGATCACCGCCAAGTATCGCAATTCCGGTCAGACCTGCGTTTGCACCAACCGCTTCCTGGTCCAGGCTGGCGTCTACGAAAAATTCGTCGAGAAGCTCGCCGCCGCCAGCAACGGGCTGAAGGTCGGTTCCGGCCTCGAGGACGGCGTGCAGCAGGGACCGCTGATCGACGAGAAGGCGGTCGAGAAGGTCGAGGAACTGATCGCGGACGCGACTTCCAAGGGCGGTAAGATCGTTGCCGGCGGCAAGCGCCATGCGCTCGGCGGTTCGTTCTTCCAGCCGACGGTCATCGCCAACGCGACACCCAAGATGCGCTTCATGAAGGAAGAGATCTTTGGCCCGGTCGCACCGGTGTTCAAGTTCGAGACCGAAGAGGAAGCCGTCGCGCTTGCCAACGACACCGAATTTGGCCTCGCCTGCTATTTCTACACCGGCGATCTCGGCCGCGCCTTCCGCGTCATGGAAGGGCTGAAATATGGCATGGTCGGTGTCAATGAAGGCCTCATCACCACGCCGGAGGCACCGTTCGGCGGCGTCAAGGAATCGGGCCTCGGCAAGGAAGGCGGACATCAGGGCATCGAGGATTACCTCGACACCAAATATGTCTGCATCGGCGGCCTCGGCTCTAGTGCGCCGGCTTTTCCCGCGTCTCAGAACGCGGAATGACGAACCCGCGGGTGATCCGGTGAAAATCTTTCTGGTTCCGAGGAGAAGTGACCTAAGATCGTGTGCGCCCTATGCTCTTACGTTTCCGGAAAAGCTTCGGAAACAGCGCGTCCAGAGCGTCCGCCGGAAAGCGTAGGGACACTGGGCCCTTTGGCGTTTCCGACGCCAATAGTCCGAGCGCGATTACGTCATTGAACACTCGACGCGCCGTACGTTCGGGTAGTCCGCTAATACGGGATGCCTCGCCGCGGTCAAACTCACCGCGCGTGAGCGCTTCCTCCACGAGGCGGCCGGCTTCGGGCTTCAGACCACTGCGCTCCACATGCCGATACAGCCGCTTGGCCAACGTGTCGAGATCGAACAGTCCGGTCATGAAGCTCACCTGATCGATACACGCCTGCAGGAACCATAAGGTAAAATCGCCGAGTGCGCGTTCGGAGAGGTTGCCACGTCCGTCGAGATCACCCTGGCGGGGCATATCGGCATGATCCATCATGCTCTTGTAATCCGTTCGGCTTTTCACGCCACGTGCCAAGCCTCGTGAGATCGACCACAGCCCGTGCGCGGCGATCCCGGCCTGATGGGCCATGGCGTGGCTCATCAATCGGCTGACGCGTCCGTTGCCGTCCGGAAACGGGTGAATGTAGTTGAAGCGGTGATGCGCGGCAGGAATGGTCAGGATGCGTCCGGCCTTGCCCAGCTTAACGAAGCGATAACGCATGGCAAAGTATTGCATGAAATCGTTGACGCGATCGCTCGAAGGCGGTTCATGCCGGCCGATGGCGACATCATGCTCTGGCTTCGATCGCCACTCACCTGGCGCCGTGACGAACTCACGGCCGGCACCCTTGATGGTCAGCATGGGCGCTTCGGCATCGCGATAGAATTCCGCGTGCAGCCATCGAAGAAAACCTACCGATGCCGGTTCCGGCAACTGCCCATCGGCAGCCAGGCGGTCGATCTCGGCTTGCAGGCGAACGTGCGCGGCCGCCTCGAGCTGCAGATTGCGGCGGTTCTCGTCTCGATCGAAATTTCCGACCAGCGCCCGTTCGATGTCGCGCGGGCGCGTATCGTGGCCTTCGATCAGGTTGCTGTAGTAGGTGTTCATGATGCGCACGAGATGGGCGAGGTTGGCTGCGGTACGCGAGTGCAGGCTTTTGCCCAAAACAGCCGACGTCGCCGACAGCTCTACCAGCGCATCCGAGATAGTTTCGGATAGATCGGGTAGGCGTGCCGGTTCGATGCGCTGTACGCTCTCTTCCATATTGGCCGATCTTGGGTTCCGCCAAATGCATGATTATTAACCTAAATTTTCAGTTGACCAGATTGTTTGGCCGATCTTCTGGCCGATCGTCGGCATGCGGACTTGCGGGCCTCGGCACTGCCACCGCTGCCAGGCTTGGACACAAATCGATGCTGCCGATGATGATCATGGCCGATGTTCGGCAGGCCTATCGCACTGACAACTATGCACAAACCGTAATTGAGGGAGCCATCTGGCCGATGCTTTGGCCGATCCATGACGATCGGCCGGACTCAGACAGGTTCGAGGTGGAAAACAGGCAGCTTTAAACATGGTTCTGCCTCGGCCAGCGCAACATTCGCCTGGAGCTTCGCTTATGCTGTGTGAGCTTGTTCTCTCGCGCCCGAATTCCCCATGGATGGCCCAAAAGCAGGCGATCCATTTGTCATTTTTAAGTGCCCGGACTGCCAGTTGATCGCGTTCTGACCCGACTGGGAGTTCAAGTTTGACCTGAAACTGACCGGGTGCTGGATGGCAGGCTTCATCCCCACCGGTCTGATATGAAACAACGTCCGGCCCCGAGGCTAGGCTGCAATCTCGTATGGCTTCTATGCGCCGTTCTCTTGGAGCGTGTTGCGGGCTTGGTCTGCTCAACCTCGGAGCTCAACGCTTCACGGCGTTAGGATGAGCGTTCGAGGCGCAGGATTACTGCCGACACTGCTCTTCTTGTTCGCATTGGGCAGTTCCCGTTGGAGCCTTCCATCTTGCCGACTGCTGAGTTTGGAGTGGCCGTAGCTGTGAAATCGAAAAGAAGCCCATAGGCAACGTTTGCCGCGACGCTACTGAGAGCTGGTCACCGGGAGAGCCGAAGGTAGAACGAAGTTGTCTCGTTGAGCTTGTATGTGGCGCCAGCATAGAAGGCCCAGTTCCCACCCCAAGGCTTATACAAACCGCCACCGTTAGCGCCGATCGCGTTCATGGCCTCGTCCTTTTGGCAGAGATCACCACGGTCGCTAGCTGGCGAGCAAAGTCCGTCCCAGCGCTGCATTATCTCGTCGGATCCGGCAAGCTGGCAGAATTTCCCAGGCGGAGCTGACGGGGAGGGATGGTGGGAATAAAACGGTGCGCGTGAGGTCTCGGCGGGAACAGCCAAGACATCTAAGCGGAACGGACTGGCATAACGCAAAGACACAGGCGAGCTCAGCGGCAAGGTGGTTTGTTATCACCATGGGACGCCTGCCGCGTCAAACGGTGGTGTCGTGGGTCGAGACGGCGAGGGCAGCGGTCGCCATGCGCCCCGACCGGCTTGCCTTGTTCGGCTACTCGCATATCCCATCCCAAATAAAGAACCAGCGCCTCATCGAGGCGGAATTTCTTCCCCACAGCGCTGCCCGCGCTGAACAGCATGCGGCTGTCGCCGTGACGCTGGTTGCCGCCGGCTACCGGGAGATCGGGCTCGACCATTTCGCCTTGCCGCACGACGAGCTCGCGCTGGCACAGGAAACAGGTCGCCTGCGACGTAACTCGTTGGGCTACTCTGCCGATACCTGCAGAACCCTGATCGGTTTCGGCGCGTCGGCTATCGGCCGCATCGGCCAGGGTACGTTCAAAACGAAGTTACACGGGATTTCTACATCCGGCACATCGCAGCTGGCCGACTGGCGACATCGAAGGGCCATCGCCTCACAGACGACGACCGCGTGCGAGCCGCAATCATCGAGCGATTAATGTGCGATTTCGAGGCTGACGTGCCGGCAATCTGTGTCGCCCACGGATCTGATCCGATCCGTCTTCGCGGTTCAGATGAGCGCTTGGCGATGCTGGCCAAGGACGGAATAGTGGACTTCGAAAACGGTTTTGTCCGCGTACGGCGGGAGCATCGCTTTGGGATTCGCGCTGTCGCTGCCGCATTCGATGCTTTTAGCGATGGCCTTACGTATCCCGCAGGTGAGGGCAAGCACACACACGGAAGCTAACACAGGGAGTATCTTTTGCCGGAGAGAACGAGCTGCCATCGTGCGGTGCCCGGTTAGTAGTGAAGCGCCGTAAAATGTCGACATAGGCGTTGGTGAACTGGACCGAACGACGAGAACAGCCTATCCAGTGTGTTGTCGGCAGTTAGTTCGAAAGTCCTGCTACACCCGATCCGATGCCTCTCAACGCCGAGGCCGCACCTCCGTGCCGAAGCCGGCCTTCCCAATGGTGGGTCGAGCCGTCGCTTACCCCGTGCTTGCCTCACAGATCCGCGACCGAGAACCCAGCCTCATGCTCCCGCCCTGCCGGGCCTAGGTCCATCTAGCATGAAAGGAACACGTCGGAACCTGGGATATCGCTTGCCCGGCCGGGCGGCGATAGCCTTGTCGGGGCAGCGAGGAGCCGTAGCCGATGATGAACGCACAGGAGAAGTCTGGCGTGAATGGGGCGATGATTGTCAAGCTTTGCTCTCGAGTCATTTCGTCAACCATCTTGCGTGACCGATTGGCGACCATCTCCTCGTCCCGACCTTATATTACCCGTCGCCTGTCGCCGCCAGCGCGCAGTGACTTGTCAAGGATGGAGGCCCGCAGACCCCATCGCGCGGCGACTTGTCCTTGACGGTAACGAGCACGGCGGCAGGTTTGCCGTGGTCGGGGAGCCCTTCCTTGGGCGGAAGCCGACGACAGTGTTCGAGGGGAACTCGCCATGAGCCGGGTGCGCAGAGATCGTCCGACGCTCTTGTATTTGCTGGATCCCAGCCGGCTCCGCCTCCGACTGCCTCGGTAGCTCGGTATCCTGAGCGCGTCGGCGGCATCATGCCATTATCATCCTACGAATTGCATGCTCCATCGTCCTGGACGAGACCGGTTTGGCTAGCCAAAGGACGAAGGTCTGATTACCAGATGTGATCGGCATGGGGTCGCTTCCACCAACGACGATGATGGGCACCGTCATCAGGGTGGTACGTACGGCTTCGGGCTGTCCTGGCCCGAGGAAAGTCGCTTTATCGAAAATTAGGAGGTCGGCTGCCTTCCCGCTCTCGATCCAGTCGCAAAGACTCTCGAAGGTCGCGAAGCCGACCGGCTTATAACCCAGCGCGGCGATCTTATCCTTGTAGATCTCCAACGCTGCTGGATCGGGGTCAACGACTGCAATGATTTCTCCGTTGCCAAGTGATCCATCGCATGGGCCGAAAGCGCTATCAGCTCTGACCTGCTCCTCAGCGCAGGCCGGTAAGTAGAGATCGAAGCGTGTACCTCGGCCAACAGCCGAGGTGACGTCAAGGCATCCTGCGAGCGCGCTCACATGGCGGTCCACTGCAGCAAGACCCAGTCCGGTCCCGCCGACGCGAGAGCGCGTGGTAAAAAAGGGCTCAAAGATATGCGGAAGCACCGAACTTGCGATTCCTTGGCCATCGTCGCTGATGGAGAGGAGAACGTAATCTCCCGGTTTCAAGGTGCCCTTAGCCACGGGCTTCGTTTGACAGACGTGAGCGCGAGAAACGCTAATCTCGACACGGCCCTCATTCAAGAGAGCCTCCGACGCGTTCTTGCATAGATTCATAAGGATCTGCTGTATCTCGGTCGGGCTGCCCTCGATCACCGTTTGCCACTCGTTGATCTTGAAGTTCAACTGAACATCCACACGAAGTGCAACCCGCAGCAATGGCGCGAGATCCATTACACTCTCCGAGACGTCGAAAGGCATCGTCACGCGCTTCCGATTTCGGCTTAGTGACAAAATTTGATCAATAATCAGTTTGGCTCGGTTGCTGGCCAAGATAATTTGGCCGATGTGGCCCCGAATTCTCGAGGGGCGACGCACAAGACCTTTAGCCATCTCTGCGTAGCCGACTATTGCTCCTAGAACATTATTGAATTCATGTGTAACGCCGCTTGCGATTGTGCCGACAGCCGTCAGCCTTTCCGCATGCTCCCATCGACTCTCAAAAAGGTTACGTTCCGTGTGTACACGTTGCATTTCAAGATGGTTGCCTAAACGCACAGTAGCGCTCGCCAGAACCAGGAGGTCGTCTGTGGAGGGTGGTGAGCGATCTCCTTCAAAAACAAGGATACAAACCGCAGCCTGCTGATCGGAGGCCCTGCAACCAACAATTTGACAAACACCGGTAGTGCCTACGGCAGTCCGAACCACTTCCGACGCGGGAACGACGCGAAACACTGGCTGTTCCGGGTGTACAAGTGAGACGACTTCATTGATTAGCGTGGCGTTCCAGACGCGCATGCGCTTGTTCGCGACAAAGTACTCGGTATTCCTGCTGATACTCGGATCCACCAGAGCAAGCGCGCATTGATCCGCATCGAAAACGCATTGAATGAGTCTAAGCGCTGCTTCGGTGGAGAAGCGCCGCGAAGCCTTCGTTGCTTGACTGTCGATGAAACAAGCTTCGATCTCACTCATCGCCGCTTCAAGCTCTAACCGCCTTTCCAACCGGTTCGTCCGCACATGCAGCGTGGAGGCTCGAATGGTCGCAAACAAGCAGAGGCATATGGACACCAAGCCAAAGAAAAGTCGTGTACGCTGCGCTTGCGCGCTGGCGAAGCTGTAGGCTTTCAGATGTTCTCGCTCCAATTCGGCAGCCTTGGCGAACGTGTCGAAGGATGGGATCCGATTGACAGCGCGGTCCAACCTCAACATTGAGGACAGGATAGCGCGGCCCTCGCGGGCAACATCCTCCGTGACTTGGTCCTGGCTAGGAGGAAGTCGGCGGAGAGACTGATCGATTTGTAATGCGAGGCTGAATCCCGGTCTGGCCGAAAATTGAAGGATCAGATTGGAAAATTCAGGCCTGTTCGACACTCCCCCCCGAAGGCGATTAGCCGAGCGAGCAAAGCGTACGAGAGAGCTTTGCAGAAGCTCATTTTGCGCGGCCGAGGCCGAGATGGCAGCTTCTGTGTTTTCGAGGGAATTTTTGAGCTGTGCAACCAACCTGGAGTGCACCCCGGAGCTCTCATTGGGCGAAATCTCAACAAGGCGTTGGTAGTTTTGGAGGTTCCTTTTTAATGCTTGCCCGGTAGAAGCAACGGAACGGAAGTCCAATACCATGTCGGCGCGGGCGACGTCTCGCTGGAGCAATGCGTAGTTGATCTGAATCGTCCGCAGTTCGCTTAGGACCGCCTCGTTGATCTGGGGGTCTTGCCACTGTATCGCGACCAAGAGCGCAACCGAGGCCACTAGGGCCATTACAGAAGCTTTGTCGGTACTGAGCCATTTTTCCCAAACGAACGGCGTTTGATCCGCGGTGCGTGCCTTGCGAAGGTCCGATTTGAATTCTAGCTCCCCATCGCGTCGGTGTGCGGCCGGATGCTGCTGGAACAGGAAAGCCAAGTGTACCTCTCCCCTCAAATAGGCGGTGTAGACGCCGTTGCACTCTGCCCCGATGGCCCGCTGACCTTCCATTGATTCGCGGGCGTTTCGACCTCGACGGCGAGGCGGCAGCACAAGGCGGGCAACTGATCGCAGTTTTCGGAACTGGTCTTCCGAGAGATCATCGAAGGGGCATACAAGCGCACGCCTGCAGCAGCCGAGGATGATACCGGTCGGTCAAACGCAACTGGCGAGGGCCGGATCTGCTGTTGGCTGGCAGCTAACACTGGCGGGGCGGCGGCCTCAACTCCGGCGTGCCTAGAGCCGGCTGCTGCGAAAGCGTCCGACACGCTTCCCTTGGGGTCATCCCGTCCAGCGGGCATCCTTGGATCGCTGAAAAAAGACGAGGCGGCTTGATGATCCTGCCCTCGCTGAAGCACCTCGCGAAACCCCTTTTCCAGTCGCAGAAGCTCCTCTGGATTGGTTGGCGGCTCGTCAGCTCGACCATCGAACAGCGGCCGGAGCGCCTCGGACACGTGCTGCTCAAAGCCCACTCGCCGGGCCTGGACCGCTTGCCCGTCTTCCAAGCCGGCGTCCTGCACCTGCGACAAAGCTGTTACACGCGATGGATTACTATTTCGCGGGTTCATACTAGCCTCACATCAAACTGTATCGTCAAAGTCCTGCGCCAATTCACACAGCGGGTCATCGAGTTGAGATTCTGCGGAGAGCGCCTCCTCTGCTCCCGTCAAGGGCGCCGGCTCCGGGAGGGCGCCTGTCTGGCGTTCAAAGATGCGTTTCAGAATGCGATCCGAAAAATATCGCACCTTCCTCAATTTTAATGGTGGCAGACCTTTGATGAGAACAATCTCGTAGTCGTCATCGAGCAGCCGAACCTGTTCGGGACGCAATAGCGG